>RFGJ01000136.1 GCA_003696665.1 Gammaproteobacteria bacterium
CCAGTAAACGCCACGTGAAAACTCCACCCAACCAGATTCGCGATACAAATATTTCACTGCTGGTTCGGCTATATCCGGAACACCGTCGAGCGCACGAGAAATCATTGCTTCACGCTTAGGCCTCCAGAACCATCTATCAATCAACACGGTGATAGTGGTTGCCAAAGTCAATCCAATCAACAGCAAACTAAACGCCGTCGCCGAAGTAAAGTGTCGAAACATCAAAACAATGACGGCAATGGACAGGACGAACTTGGTGTGTTCAACCCAGGATGGGGGTTGCAACCATTTCGCTTCAATCTGCCAGTCACCACGTTTTAGGCGCGTTTTAATCTCGCGTTTTCTTCGGGATTCCGCAATGAGGGCATCGTACCCCCAAACGGCCAAGCCAATAATGACGATGGCAATCAATAAGTAATCGAATTGTGTCATCCATCTTTCCCCACTTGTAACACAGCTAAAAAGGCCTCTTGCGGTATTTCCACTCGGCCAACTTGCTTCATGCGTTTTTTGCCTGCTTTTTGTTTTTCAAGCAATTTTTTCTTACGAGTTACATCACCACCATAACACTTTGCCGTCACATTCTTGCGCAAAGCCTTGACAGTTGTGCGCGCAATGATGTGGTTGCCGATGGCAGCCTGAATGGCCACATCAAATAGTTGTCTTGGGATAAGCTCTCGCATTTTCTCCGCCAGCGCACGCCCTCGTGACTGTGCAAAATCACGATGCACGATGGTTGCCAGCGCATCCACACGTTCTCCATTAATCAACAGGTCCATCTTGACCACATCAGCGGGTTCAAAGCGTTTAAAGTTATAGTCTAAGGAAGCATAGCCCCGACTCACCGACTTTAACCGATCAAAGAAATCAAGCACCACCTCGGCCATCGGAATTTCGTACGTTAACGCCACTTGTTTGCCATGATATTCCATGCGTGTCTGAACACCGCGTTTTTCCACGCACAAAGTCATCACAGCGCCGAGATGATCCTGTGGTACCAGTATGTGGGCTTCGGCAATGGGTTCACGAATCTCCTGAATGAGATTTGCCGGCGGCAATTTGGCTGGGTTATCAACCTCAATGACCTCACCCTTTGTGGTGACGACTTGATAGACCACCGTGGGTGCAGTGGTAATCAAGTCAAGGTTATACTCGCGTTCAAGCCGTTCTTGGACGATTTCCATGTGAAGCATGCCCAGGAAACCGCATCGAAAACCAAATCCTAAAGCGGCAGAGTTTTCCGGTTCAAAGAATAGAGCGGCGTCATTAAGACTCAACTTCTCCAGGGCATCCCGAAATGCCTCATAGTCATCTGAGCTCACCGGAAACATCCCGGCATAGACTTGCGGCTTTGCTTTGGTAAACCCTGGCAATGGTGCTTCGGCAGGACGTTTTGCATGAGTCAACGTATCGCCAACCGGCGCGCCATGAATATTTTTGATGCCAGCGACCACAAACCCAACATCTCCGGCCTTGAGCATCTCCAGAGGCGTACGCTTCGGCGTAAAGATACCGAGCTGGTCCACGGTATGACTTTCCCCCGTGGACATCACAAGGACCTTATCGCCTTTTCTGAGCGTACCGTTCTTGACCCGTACAAGGGAAACCACCCCTAGATAATTGTCAAACCATGAGTC
>RFGJ01000137.1 GCA_003696665.1 Gammaproteobacteria bacterium
AGGCTCATTGGCGGGATGTACTCGGAAATCACGGCATCGATCACTTCTTCGCGGAAGCTGGCAATGATGTCTGACACATCATCAGTGGCCATGATTTCGTTGCGCTGCTCATAGATGACACGGCGCTGATCATTGGCCACATCGTCGTATTCGAGCAGGTTTTTACGGATGTCAAAGTTGCGCGCCTCAACTTTTCTTTGTGCATTCTCAATGGCTCGGGAGACCCATTTGTGTTCGATCGGCTCGTCTTCAGTCCACCCCATGCGCTGCATCATCATGGTCATGCGCTCAGAGGCGAAAATGCGCATCAAGTTGTCTTCCATCGACAGATAGAAACGGCTGGAGCCCGGATCGCCCTGACGGCCCGCCCGGCCACGAAGCTGGTTGTCGATTCGGCGGGATTCGTGGCGTTC
Organism: Gammaproteobacteria bacterium; assembly: GCA_003696665.1. Lineage (NCBI taxonomy): Bacteria > Pseudomonadati > Pseudomonadota > Gammaproteobacteria > Gammaproteobacteria bacterium. Next base: position 414 of record RFGJ01000137.1, read on the forward strand.
GGTGCCAATGATGGCTAAGCCACCCGCGGCGACCACCTGATCATGTCGTTTCTGCCAATCCGCTTTAATGGCTGCAATCTGTTCTTCGGTGGGGTTTTCGAGCTTCTCGACTTCTGCTTTCCAGTTGCCGCCTAGGATGATGTCAGTCCCACGGCCAGCCATGTTGGTGGCGATGGTGACCGCGCCCGGTCGGCCCGCTTGCGCGATAATTTCGGCCTCTCGTTCATGATGCTTGGCGTTCAACACTTCGTGCTTGATGCCCTCTTTTTTGAGTAGATTCGACAGGTACTCGGACGATTCGATAGACGCCGTCCCGACCAACACCGGCCGTCCGGCCTCCATGCACTCTTTGATGTCCTTTACGATCGCTTTGTACTTAGCCCGCTGGGTCAAGAAAACCAAATCGCCGTAGTCTTTCCGGATCATCGGCTTGTTGGTGGGGATGACGATAACCTCAAGGCCATAAATCTGCTGCAGCTCAAAGGCTTCAGTATCGGCTGTGCCCGTCATGCCCGACAGTTTTTCATAGAGACGGAAATAGTTTTGGAAGGTAATCGACGCCAGCGTCTGGCTCTCGGCCTGAATCGGCACACCTTCTTTGGCTTCGACGGCCTGATGCAAACCCTCTGACCAACGGCGTCCGGGCATGGTTCGACCAGTGTGCTCATCGACGATGATCACTTCGCCGTCGCGGACAATGTAGTCCACGTCTCGCTTGAACAAAGTATGTGCCCGCAGCGCGGCATAGACATGGTGCAGCAAGGTGATGCTTGCCGTGTCGAACAGCGAAGCGTCCTTATCCAGTAGGCCGACTTCTTTCAAGAGTTGCTCAACCTTTTCTTGACCTTCATCGGTCAGGTATACCTGACGCGCTTTCAAGTCGAGCGTATAGTCTCCCGGTTCCTTCACGATGGGCCGACCGAGTTCATCCTCGCCTTCTTCAATCTGCTCTTTGAGCTTCGGTATGATTTTGTCGACTTTGACATAGAGCTCGGTGTTATCGTCGACAGCTCCGGATATGATCAATGGCGTACGCGCTTCGTCGATCAAGATTGAGTCAACCTCGTCGATCACGGCATAGTGCAACTCACGCTGTACCTTATCTTCGAGGCTGAAGGCCATATTGTCGCGCAAATAGTCGAAGCCGTATTCGTTATTGGTGCCGTAAGTGATGTCGGCTGCATAGGCGGCCTTTTTCTCTTCGTGGGGCTGGCCAGAATAAATCACGCCCACTTTCATACCGAGCAGTTCATAAACCGGTCGCATCCAGTCAGCATCACGCTTGGCCAGATAGTCATTGACTGTCACCACATGCACGCCCTTGCCCGTCAAGGCATTCAGATAGACCGGCAAAGTGGCCACCAGTGTTTTACCTTCACCGGTGCGCATTTCGGCGATTTTCCCCATATGCAACACCATACCGCCAATCAGCTGCACGTCGAAATGCCGCATCCCCAAGGTTCGACGCGCCGCTTCACGCACGACGGCAAAGGCTTCAACTAAGAGGTCATCAAGGGTTTCACCTTTGGCAAGGCGCGCTTTGAATTCATCTGTTTTGGCGCGCAGTTGTTCGTCCGAAAGCTTTTCGATTTCGGGCTCCAATGCGTTGATTTGCTGAACCTTTTTGTTAAGTTTCCGAAGGACCCGATCGTTACGACTGCCGAATATTTTTTTTGCAAGTTTTCCCAACATGGATCATCACCATCTGAACAATAAAAAACAGTACGCTCAGCGACTGCTCCAGCCCCAAGTCACTGGTATCATTGTGAAATGATTTTATGGGGGCTTAGGATACTGGATTCAAGGGCAACTCACCAGTGCTACTATCAATATTCCTAGCCCTTTTTTCGTTCAACAAACAACAGGTGCGCATTGTGATTGATAACTACTTGCGGCACATCGCGTTACTCGCGTTTGGCCTACTTGCCGCCTACAGTACAGCGAAAGTCGAGAAGACAGCTTCCGATGGCTTTCTGATTCATATAGAACAGGAATGGCCGATCAGTGCATCGCGCGCCTATCAAGGTCTTTTGCAAATTGATGCATGGTGGGACAAACGCCACACTTGGTTTGGCCGCAGTAGTACTTTGAGGCTGGATAATTATGCGGGCGGGTGCTTTTGTGAACGGGCTGGGAACAAAAGCGCTGTGCATATGCGGGTCATTTTTGTTCATCCGGGACGAGAGATTCGCTTGGCAGGTGCACTTGGTCCTCTGCAAACCATGGGAGCGAATGGCTTGATGCGTTGGCAATTTTCCCCGCTGACTGAGCAACGGACGCGCGTGACACTGACTTATTTGGTACGGGGCGCCAGCTGGCAGAACCTTGCCGAAATCGCCCAACCGGTCAATCACGTGTTATCTGCGCAATTTCAATCGCTTGGTGATTATCTCATGGCGGACAAGTAACTCATTAAGAGTTTTTCTCACGCCGCCAGACATACTTTTTTGGGTCAACGGCACGACCGTTGACCAACACTTCGTAGTGAACATGTGGGCCGGTGGAGCGTCCGGAGGAGCCCATGGTCGCGATCTGCTGTCCTTTTTGGACTATCTGCCCCGGCTTGACCAATATTTTCTGGTTATGCCCGTAGCGCGTCACAATCCCATTGCCGTGACTGATCTCCACGGTGAGCCCATAACCCCATTTCTGGCCAACAAAACTGACGACACCAGACGCCGTGGCAACGATAGGGTCGCCAAGCTTGCCGGCAAAATCCATTCCCTCATGCCAGGCTGGATTGCCGGTGATTGGATCTATCCGCTTACCGTACTTTGAACTATTCCAACCACGCACCACTGGTCGCCCAGAAATATAACGCTCAATATCAAGCTCGCGATTCATTAACACCGACTCCAGCACCGAGATCATCTTGCCTTTTTCAGACAAAAGCTGATTGGTTTGCTCGATGGCGGTGGTTAATTGATCGGCTTGGAGCTGCGAACCAATGGTGTGCTCTGGGCCACCCGCCTGAGGAACTGACTCGAAGTCAAATTCATCGGTGTCAATGCCGGCGACATCAAGCAGACGCTTACCCACCGCATTGATGCGCATTATCTCGCCTTGCAAAGCGCCAAAACGACGGTTGAGCGTCTCTAGTTTTAGTTGTGTGTCACGACGCAGCTTTTCCACTTCTTGCCGCGCTTGCGCCAGTTCCATCTGGGCAGACTTTAAGGCCATCTCCGCAATGTCTGCCGGCACCGAGTGCTGCTCTACCCAGCGCAAAGTTGCCAACACCGCAAGCCCTGGAAACACGACAAAGGCAAATAACGCCAACACCAGCAGCCGGCCGCGCGTCAAAGGGTAGCGCTTCAAACCGCGCGGTGTGTGGTGCAGCAACATCAGTTTCATTTCGCGCCTCGGTCGATTAGAATGAACTTGAAAATAATCAATCTCACATTTTGGGGCTTAATATCATGTCCGACGACCCCATTGATCTGGATGCCATTGCGCGTTCTGTTCGCGCACACCGTACATTGGCGCCCCATACTAAAAATCGCGGACACAAAAAAGCACCGCGACCGCATCCTGCGTCGATAGAACAACTTTTAACCGATCCCGGTTCGGATCTCAAGTTTTTGTTTGACAAGATAAAGGCGCACAAATCCGTTTTTGCGGAAATTTGCGAGATGCTGCCTGAATGGGCGAGGGCTGATTTGATCAATGCTCGACTTGACGGTGGGCATCTGGTCTTGTGTTTTCGAAATGGTGCCACGGCGAACCGCTTCAATTACGAACGAATTGACTTTCTCAACAACTTGCGCCGAAGACCGCAGTTCGCCGGATTGAGCACAATCACATGCAAGGTCACCCCGTCGGGGTGATAAAACCTGTTGCCTTGATTATGCCAGAAGCTGCTGCCCCACCTGAAAAGACACCGGTGCTTTCGCGCCATCTTCAAATGTGACAATATCCCACGCTGATTCATTGGCCATCAGGGCGCGAACTAACTTGTTGTTCAGCGCATGACCTGATTTGTAGCCATGGAAAGCGCCAATCACACTTTTGCCGAGCAAGTACAGATCGCCTAGCGCGTCCAACACTTTGTGCCGCACGAATTCGTCACGATAACGCAAACCGTCGTCATTCAATACGCGGAATTCATCAAGGACCACCGCATTCTCCAAAGAACCACCCAGCGCCAAATTATGGCGACGGAGATATTCAATGTCCTTGAGGAATCCAAACGTCCGGGCACGCGCAATCTCTTTAAAGAACGCCATAGTCGAGAAGTCAAACGTGACCTCTTGGCCAGAGCGGCGTATCGCCGGATGGTCAAAATCTATCTGAAAGTTAATGCGGAAACCGTTGAATGGCCTAAATTCGGCCCACTTGTCACCATCTTCGACGCGCACCGTCTTTTTAATACGAATAAATTGTTTGGGCGCATTTTGTTCTGCTATGCCAGCCGACTGCAACAAGAAGACAAAGGGGCTTGCACTGCCATCCATAATCGGAACTTCGGGGGCGCTGACATCAATAATGGCGTTATCAATGCCTAGGCCAGCCATCGCCGACAACAAATGCTCGATCGTAGCTACACGCACACCATCCTTCACCAGACAGGTTGACATGGTGGTATCGCCCACATTTTCAGGTGTGGCAGGAATCTCAACAACGGGGGTCAGGTCGACCCGGCGAAACAAAATGCCAGCGTTCGGAGGTGCTGGACGTATGGTCAAAAATACCTTTTCACCAGTGTGGAGCCCCACACCAGTGGCTCGAATCATATTTTTCAGTGTGCGTTGCCTGAGCATAAACCAGTTCTCATGTTACCTGTTTGTGTCCGGTGTTCTAGGAAACCGGCGCCAAACATCGTCCGTTCTCCGGATATTTTGCCCGTCACTGGTCAAAATTTGCGCACATCATACCATTTCTAACGCTTGTTTGAAAATGGTTTATGCACACACCGCGAAAAGCGATGTGCGCACAAACGCTTCACTCACTCAGCCGCCATCCTTGACGCCGAGGACAATGCTTTAATTGTTTTGCTTGCGCAGGAACGCCGGAATATCAAGGTAATCCATGTCCTCGATTGCTCCAACGGCGGTTTTTACTGGGTTTTGCTTACGGGTGATGGTCGGCACTTCGAGTTCGTCGTAATTCACCGCCTCCTCGGCCTTTTTCGGCTCGGAATTGGACTCTACGACTCGAACTGAAGCTTTGGGCGCTTCATTTTCCAGATCTTGTTCACGCCCAAGACCGGTGGCCACCACAGTCACCCGCAACTGTCCATTCAGTGCCGGGTCAATTGAAGTGCCGATGACTACTGTCGCATCTTCCGCAGCAAATTCGCTGATGATATTGCCGACTTCCGCGTATTCTTCCAATCCAAGGTCATCGCCTGCCGTGACATTCACGAGAATGCCGCGCGCACCACTCAAGTCGACATTCTCAAGGAACGGACTTGCAATCGCGAGTTCAGCTGCCTCACGGGCCCGGTTTTCACCGTTGCCAATACCGCTGCCCATCATTGCCATACCCTTCTCCGACATCACCGTACGGACGTCAGCAAAGTCAACATTGATAATCCCAGGCGACGTGATCAGCTCGGCAATGCCCTGCACCGCACCATGGAGCACGCCATTGGCCGCCTTGAACGCCTCCATTAGCTTGGCGCCACGCAAGTTTTCCAGCAACTTGTCATTGGGCACGATGATCAGGCTATCGACATGCTTACGCAGTTCCTTGATGCCCTGCTCGGCGACCATCATTCGCTTCTTCATTTCAAATTTGAACGGTTTCGTCACCACAGCGACAGTCAAAATACCCATGGAACGCGCGATTTCGGCCACCACAGGCGCCCCACCGGTACCGGTACCACCGCCCATACCGGCGGTAATAAACACCATATCAGTGCCCTGCAATACCTGTTCAATACGCTCCCGATCTTCCAGCGCCGCCTGTTTGCCAACCTCTGGGTTGGCCCCGGCGCCGAGCCCTTTGGTGATACTGCTGCCCAACTGCAGAGTGATCGGCGCTTGACTACGACTTAGTGCTTGTGCGTCGGTATTCGCACAAATAAATTCCACCCCGTCAATTTTGGCTTCCATCATGTGATCGACAGCATTGCCACCACCGCCACCAATGCCGATGACCTTGATGGTCGCCTGCGCCACCGGATTTTCGACCATTTGGAATAAGTTGTTTGACATCGTATTTCTCCTCTTTATTTCCGTCTGAGTGAGTGCAATTAAAAGCCCTTGAACCAGGCTTTCATCCTATCCAGCAGTTGCTTGAAACTGCTGACCGGATTCGGTGTTTCTGCTCGTTCGAGCAGTTGTTGTTTGCCATACAGCAACAAACCTACGCCTGTGGCATAAATTGGGTTACTGACCACATCCGTCAGGCCTGTGACTTTTTGCGGGGTGCCCAAACGCACAGGCATATGGAATACGTCTTCCGCGAGTTCGAGCAAACCTTCCATCTTGGAAGCACCACCGGTCAGGACAATGCCTGCGGCGGTCATTTCTTCGAAACCGCTGCGCTGAAGTTCAGCGCGGACCAACGTAAATAATTCTTCATAACGAGGTTCAACCACCCCCGCCAATGTTTGCCGCGACAATCGACGAGGCGGTCGTTCGCCAACACTAGGAACTTCGATGGTCTCGTCCGGCGAGGCCAATTTCCGCAGTGCACAGGCGTATTTCTTTTTCAGTTCTTCAGCGTGTTGTGTTGGCGTCCTCAGCGCCAAAGCAATGTCGTTCGTCACCTGATCACCCGCGATAGGAATAACTGCCGTATGTCGGATGGAACCACCAGCGAACACCGCAATGTCCGTTGTGCCGCCACCAATGTCGACCAGACAAACGCCCAATTCTTTCTCGTCCTCGGTCAGTACGGCATAACTCGATGCCAATTGCTCGAGGATGATGTCATCGACTTCCAACCCGCAACGATTTACACACTTGACAATATTCTGTGCTGCGCTGACCGCACCGGTGACCATGTGGACGCGCGCTTCAAGACGCACACCAGACATACCGATGGGCTCACGAATCCCGTCCTGATAGTCGATGATGAATTCCTGCGGCAGGATATGAAGGATGCGCTGGTCGGCCGGAATGGCGACGGCGCCGGCCGCATCTATCACCCGCTCCACGTCCTGATGGGTAACCTCACCGTCCTTAATGGCCACAACACCAGATGAATTGAGGCTTTTGATATGGCTGCCAGCAATACCAGTGAACACAGAATGAATCTGACAGCCCGCCATCAATTCTGCCTCTTCCACGGCACGCTGAATCGATTGAACAGTCGACTCAATGTTGACCACAACGCCTTTTTTCAGGCCAGTGGATGGATGCGAGCCTAATCCAATCACATGGATGCCATCTTCATCGTCGCGGATTTCACCGACGATGGCGACCACCTTTGACGTACCAATATCAAGCGCTACGATCAGGTTTTTGTCTTGTTCTTTTTTCATTTTAATTTTCCTGTTTCTGTGCTTCGCGCAACGCTGCGTAACGCACGGCAATACCGTGTTTGTACCGAAGATCCAACGTCTCAGGCGCTCCATGCGCCACAATCGCTGGCCAGACTTTTGTCACCCTTTCCAATCTTGTTGGCAAGTCAGTACGGCCGAGCACTAAATTCACGCCATTGGCCAATTCAACTCGCCATGTCCCAAGCACATCGCGTCCGACCCCCACTGGACGCAGTGCCTCCTTGGCCAATTTGTTGACGGCTTGCCGAAGGACCAGCAAAGCCTCACGCACCGAATCCTTAGGCACATCCACGAAAATTTTCGGTGCAGTTGTCGGCATATGCTCAGGTATAAAAACTTCGCCATTCACATCCACTAGTCCTCTCTCTTGCCAACGCGCCAGCGGGCGCCGTTCTTCAACGAAAACATCTAAATCAGCTGGAGGCCGGCGCTTAATGCGAACCTGGCGCACCCAAGCATTGGTCAACAAATGTGCCTGAACGCTCGTCAAGTCTGTCTTTATGACGTCCTGTTGTATGGCCTCCCGCACCATGTCGCGTACTCTTTCGGGCGACAAGTAACGCAATTCACCGTGCACGTGAATATTATCCAGTGCAATTGGTGTGCTTGGCTTCGTCCATCGTTCCCAAATGACATTTACGCGCCAATCGGCTGGCCAATATCGATAGGCCAAAAGTCCCGTCAGGGCGGTGGTGGCGACAAACCAGATCGGCCAGAAGGCAATCACAGCACGGATAATTGCCTGCAATTCTGCTTTTCTGTCACGCTTGATGCGTGGTGTCGCCATCTTTTTCGCCATAAAGCCGCTACTCCAAAGTGCTCAGAATGACTTGCACGCACAAGGCTTCGAACGAAAGCCCGATTTGTTTGGCCCCCATTGGCACCAAACTCTTTGGCGTCATGCCTGGGACTGTATTCGCCTCAAGCAAAAACCACCGTCCCACCCGGTCACGAATCAGATCGACTCGCCCCCAGCCCGAGCAACCGATGCAACGAAACGCGCGCAACGCGATTTCACCGAGCTTTGCTTCTTCTTCATCAGACAAGCCACTAGGACAGTGATATTGAGTCGAATTCGACTGGTACTTCGCTTGATAGTCATAAAAGCCTTCCGGCGTCTCAATGCGAATGCTTGGCAAGGCCTGCATGTTGAGGATCCCAACGGTATATTCATCACCGTCTATCCAGTGCTCAATTAGTATATTTTGGTCGTAGCGCGCAGCCTCCCGAATCGCCGTAAGCAAAGTATCCACACTTTCGGCACTGCTGACACCGACACTTGATCCTTCATTGGCTGGTTTAACCGCGACCTTCGGTCCCAAACGCGCCAAAATCAAACGCGCTTTTTCTTCATCGACGTGCTCTGGCGCATCGATGACCCAACCCGGTGCCACCGGTAATTTGGCTGCTGCCCAGAGGTTTCGTGTTTTCACTTTATCCATCGCAATTGCCGAGCCCAACACGCCAGAGCCGGTGTACGGAATACCTGCCGCTTGAAGCGCTCCTTGGAGGACGCCATCTTCTCCACCACGACCATGCAAGGCAATAAACACTCGATCGGGCGCTTCGGCCAGAATGGGGCGAATTAAATCATTGTCAACGGTGATGGCCACCACATCTACGCCTGCCGACTGCAAGGCTTCGTAGACGGACTTACCTGACACCAGCGAAATCTCACGCTCGGCCGAATAGCCCCCCATCACCACGGCAACGCGTCCCAAAGCTTCTTTTTGTGCCTTGCTGATCATGGCTTTTCTCCCCCGGTTTTCGATTGGGCAATTAACCGCTGACAAATTTGGCCAACATTGCCTGCCCCTTGCGTTATCAGGACATCGCCATCCATCAAATGGCGACGCAACACATCAAGCAACTGCTCTGGCTCCGCGACATAGACAGGTTCCTTTTGAGAGCTCAAGCGAATCGAACGACACAGTGATTTGGTGTCGGCACCGACAATTGGGTCCTCGCCAGCGGCATAGACATCAAGCATCAGGAGGACATCCGGCTCGGCTAGGACTTGCACAAAATCCTCATAGAGATCACGGGTCCGGGTGTAACGGTGCGGTTGAAATAACATCACCAAGCGACGCTCGGGAAACGCCGCTCGCGCCGCGGCAATCGTTGCCGCCACTTCAGTCGGGTGATGACCATAATCATCGATCACCCGCACCTGATGCGAGGCCAAGTTCCGTTCTCCCCAGTCTTCGAAACGACGTCCGATTCCCTTGAAGTGCTTCAGTGCCTGTTGTACGACCTTGACATCAAGCCCCTCTTCCAAGGCCACAGCGACGGCTGCCGCGGCATTTTGCACGTTATGGCGCCCGGGTAGACCGAGGTCGAAATCGTGCGTCGTCCCGTCTGGAAGGTTGAGGGTGAATGACACCCGAGTGCTCGTCTGTTGCCACGCGACCACACGATAGTCTGCGTCCGTCGCAAAACCATAAGTCACAAACTTGCGCGCGGCCTGCTCTGGTAGCCGTCTCGCAACCTCATCGTCGGCACACACGACGGCCAACCCGTAGAATGGCAGGTTACGCAAGAATTCAACAAAAGTGCCTTCCAGCTGTGAAAAGTCGCCCTGATAAGTGTCCATATGCTCGGGCTCGACATTGGTGACCACTGTCACTAATGGCTGAAGATGCAAGAATGAAGCATCGCTTTCATCGGCTTCTGCCACCAAATAGTGCCCTTGTCCCAAGCGTGCATGGGTTCCTGCCTGGTTAAGCAAACCACCGATCACGAAAGTCGGGTCGCAACCTGCTTCCGCCAAAATGGCAGCGATCAATGACGTGGTGGTCGTTTTGCCGTGCGTGCCACAAACCGCGATCCCTTGCTGGAAGCGCATCAGTTCTGCGAGCATTTCTGCCCTCGGTAGAACCGGCAGGTGCTTGGCATGGGCCGCGCGCAATTCAGGGTTGTCCTCGCGCACCGCACTGGAGACCACCAGAACATCCGCCTGCTCAATATTGGCAGCAGCATGACCAATAAAAATACGGGCACCTAATTGCTCGAGTCGTTCTGTCGTTGCTGAGCGACGCAAATCGGAACCACTGACCTGAAAACCAAGGTTAAGCATCACTTCGGCAATGCCACTCATGCCTGCGCCGCCGATGCCGACAAAATGGATTCTCGACACGCCTCTTTTGGCGGCCAATCGAGCAAGCGGTCGTTCATTCCTCGTCATTGTGCAACTACCTTTTTATCTATCAGCGCAAGCAATGATGCTGCAGCATCACCCGGTCGCAATCGATACGCCTGTTCAGCCATTTGCTGGCAACGCGCCCGCGTCATCTCGCTTAACAAGCTCGCCAAGCGCGTTGCGCTCAACTCGTTTTGTGGCAGTAATTCGCCAGCACCATGCTCTGTCAAATGTCGGGCATTGGCTGTTTGGTGATCATCCACAGCGTACGGATAGGGCACCAATACCGCCCCAAGGCCCGCTGTGATGAGCTCTGATACAGTCAAGGCGCCCGCTCGACAAATCACGAGATCGGCCCATGCATAAGCTCCAGCCATGTCATCGATAAATTCACTCACCTCAATTTGGTGTCCAATATCCGCCGCTGGCCGATAGGCGCCTTCTGTCGTCGCTTGATTACCTCGGCCTGCCTGATGACGAACCATCAAAACCTTGTTGGTCAGTTGTGCCAACGCTTGTGGCACGACTTCATTAAGCACTTTCGCACCTCGACTGCCTCCTACCACCAAAATGCGCAATGCCCCTTCTCGCTGCGCAAATCGCTCGACTGGCGCTGGAAGTTCCTGAATCGCTTGTCGAACAGGATTGCCCACCGTTACCACTGGTAGAGAACGATCAAAGGTATTGGGAAATGCCTCGGCCACCAGCGTCGCATAGCGAGATAACCACCGGTTGGTTGCACCAGCAATGGCATTTTGTTCATGCAGCACTAAGGGTATACGACGGACGATGGCTGCCACGCCGCCTGCCGCACTCACATAGCCACCGAACCCAACCACTGTCGCGGGTTGGAGCTGTTGAAACAGGCGTATGGCTTTGAAGGTCGCTGCAATCATTCGCCAAGCACCGCGGATAAGTGCGCGCACACCGCGCCTGCGTAATCCTTCCACCGGTAGCAAATGCAACACAATGTCGTATTTCGGGACCAATTCAGTTTCCATCTGCCCTTCCGCACCAATCCAATGAACCTCCCAGCCGGCAGCTTTTGCCTTTTCCGCCAACGCGATGCCGGGGAAGATATGTCCACCGGTGCCACCAGCCATCACCACCATCACGCGCTTCATCGTGCTCCCTCCAGATGCGGGTGGCGTGTTTCGAAGTCAGCGCGCAATAGGAGCCCGATACTGGCCATCGAAATTAACAGACTTGAACCACCGTAGCTCACTAACGGCAGCGTCAACCCTTTGGTTGGCAACAAACCGCTCGCGACACCAATATTCACCATGGCCTGAGAAAAGAGGGAAAACCCCAATCCATAACACAGGTAACCCGTGAAGCAAGCCTTTTGCTTCAAAGCCCGTCGGCCAATGGATAAGGCGCGCCACAGAATCGTAGTAAAGAGCACAACCACTACCACCAGTCCGATTAGGCCCAATTCTTCTGCAATCACCGAGACGATAAAGTCGGTGTGTGGCTCCGGCAGGAAGGCCATTTTTTGTACACCGTCGCCCAAACCGCTTCCCCAAACACCGCCACGGCCAAAAGCAATAAGCGATTGCACCAACTGATAGCCGTCCCTGAATGGGTCAGCCCATGGGTCAAGAAAACTCGTTAGCCGTCTGACTCGGTAGGCTTCCGACGTCGCCACAAACGCCATTGCACCAATCACCACAATCAACAGCACGATAAACTGCCACAGCCGAGCGCCACCCAAGAACATCATGGCCAACACCGTGGCCACAATGACCGCAGCCGAACCAAAGTCGGGCTGCAACAGCAACAAAACGGTCACAGCGCCCATCACTAAAAGGGGTCGAACGAAGCCTTCGAGTCGGGTTTGTACTAGTTCGGCGCGTCGCACAAGATAATTGGCCAAATAAACCACGACAAATAGCTTGACCAGTTCAGCCACCTGCAAATTCATGATGCCGAAGCTCAACCAACGACGGCTTCCGTTCACCTCCTTGCCCACGATCAACACAAGGACCAGCAAACAAAGACCACAAATCAACAATATCGGCCCCAGCACCGCCCAATGGCGCAACGGAATTGAAGTCACCGCAAGCATGAAGCCAAAACCGAGCACTAGGTAAATGCCGTGTCGAACTGAAAAGTGCCACGGATCACCCGTCAGATGGTGGGCGATTGAGAAAGAGCTTGAGCTCACCATCACCCAACCGAGCAGCACTAGGGCCACCGCGGACAACGCGAGCACGCGGTCGTAGTCTGGCTCGTGAAAGCGTGTCATAGTGGTCTCATGTTTCATCGCCGTCACCATCCAGTTGCGCCACAGCGGCACAGAACGCGTCACCGCGTGCCTCATAACTTGCAAACATATCGAGACTCGAACAAGCCGGCGACAACAACACCATGCTGCCTTCACGCGCCAATGCTCGCGCGGACATAACCGCTTCATTCATGTTCGTGGCGCGTAACACTGGTATTTCTCGCCTGACTTGACGCGCGATTTTTTCGCCATCGCGCCCAATGATCACGAGCCCAGAACAGGAGTGATTAATCGCCTCGGCAAGTCCTTTCAGCAACGCGCCTTTGGCATCTCCTCCCGCAATCAATATCACGTCATCGCACTGTGCCCTTGCTGACGCCAAGGCTGCCAGCGCCGCCCCTTCGTTAGTGGCTTTCGAATCATTGATATAGTGAATGCCACGTACCGTACGGACGAACTCAAACCTATGGCGGAGCCCTCGGTATTGCACTAATGCCTCACGCATGGCGTCATCAAACCGAATCCCCGCTGTTTCAAGCAACGCAATCGCAGCAAGGGCATTCAGGGCATTGTGTTGGCCTTTAATCTTGAGTGCATCGATAGACAGAAGCGGATCTTCATGGCGCCAGAGTTTCCCCTCATGGAGCCGATAGTCGGCCTTTTTGCCTGCGCCGAACAGGATTCTTGGGAGGCCGTCAACAAAATTTTCCAACTCCACAGGCAGCACAGCTTGTTTCGCATGCGCAAAAATCCGCCGCTTGGCGTCTTGATATGCCTTTAGTGTCCGATGCCGGTCGAGATGATCGTCGCAGATATTCAGTATGGTCGCTGACTGTAACGACAAACTTTGTGTTGTTTCCAGCTGAAACGACGAAAGCTCAAGGACAATTAAGTCAATTTCATCTCGATCCACGAGTTCAATCGCGGGCGTACCTATATTGCCGGCCGCGATCGCGCGTAAACCGGCTACACGAGCAAGGTGCGCTGTCAGATCCGTCACTGTCGACTTACCATTCGAACCGGTGATGCCAATAGCCGGTTTTTCGTTGACACGGGCAAAGAGCTCAATTTCGCCAAACACCTCGACTCCGGCCTCCCGGAGCCGAGCAAAAATGGGCAGCGACGGGTCCAGTCCTGGACTTACTATCACCGTGCCCTCGTCGATTTCGGACAACATCTCCCAATCGCCTGTGTGAATTCGCCGCAAATGGGGTAACGCCCGAACTTCGTGAAAGGCCGGTGGATTGGTGCGTGAATCGACACAATCGAAAGCAATACCGTGGCGCGACAGGAATTTCGCCACCGCAACACCGGTGTTCCCAAGCCCCACCACAACAACAGGTTGTGTCAATTCTACTGCCGTCATCTATCTCACCTTCAATGTCGCGAGACCAATCAGCACCAAGACAATGGTGATGATCCAAAACCGCACAATGACCCTAGGTTCGGGCCAACCTTTGAGCTCAAAATGATGATGTAACGGCGCCATATTAAAAATCCGCCGTCCAGTGAGCTTGAACGAGGCCACCTGCAAAATGACCGACAAGGTCTCAATGACAAAAACGCCGCCCATGATGAAGTACACCAGTTCTTGCCGAGTAATTACGGCAATCACGCCGAGGACGGCCCCCAGCCCCAACGAACCCACATCCCCCATAAACACTTGGGCTGGATACGTGTTAAACCAAAGAAACCCGAGGCCAGCGCCAGCAATGGCACCACATATCAACAGCAGTTCACCGACACCAGCGATGTAAGGGAAACCCAGATAAACTGAAAACTTCGCATGTCCTATCACATACGCAAATACGCCCAAAGCACCAGCAATCATGACTGTGGGCATGATCGCCAAACCATCCAAGCCATCGGTCAAATTGACAGCGTTACTGGAGCCGACAATGACGAAATAGGTCATGACGACAAAGCCGACGCCCAATGGTATCGCGACCTCTTTGAACACTGGGACAATGAGCTGTGTTTCCGCCGGGGACTGGGCTGACGTATACAAATAAATCGCTGCCGCCAAACCGAAAACGGACTGCCAAAAGAATTTCCAGCGAGCAGGCAGGCCCTTCGGATTTTTGAGCACCAACTTACGGTAGTCGTCGACCAATCCAATGAAGCCGAAGCTCAGCATCACAAAGAGTGTGACCCAAACAAAGCGGTTGCTCAGATCCGCCCAAAGCAACACGCTTAACGCAATGGAAAGCAAGATAAGGGCGCCGCCCATGGTTGGCGTGCCTGCTTTCTTCAAGTGCGTTTGAGGTCCATCATCACGAACTGTCTGACCAACTTGATACTGGGACAGTTTCCGGATCATATAGGGCCCAATGGCCAACGATATACCCAAAGCCGTCAATACACTCAAAATGGCGCGAAGCGTCAAATAGCGAAAAACGCCAAAAAAACTATCAAATTGCACTAACCACTCTGTCAAAAGAAGTAACATCAGAGACCCTCTTCTTGTTCTTTTTCTCTTAAGTGAGTAATGACTCGCTCCAGTGCCATGACCCTTGAGCCTTTAAAGAGCACAACATCCCCCCTTGTCAGGTGCTGCTGCAAATAAGCACATAAGGCATCGGCGTTGGCAAAATGCTCAGCGTTTCCGCTAAATCCCATGACTGCCGCCTCACTTAACTCACCAATACCTAACAGTTGGTCGATGCCCTGTTGTGAGGCATAGTTTCCCATCTCTTGATGGTAACGACTGGCCTCATTGCCAAGCTCAGCCATATCTCCCAAGACCAAAATTCTTCGGCCTGGCTGTGTCGCCAGCCAATCAATGGCTGCCCGAACAGAGGCGGGACTGGCGTTATAGGCATCATTGATCAACGTGCTACCCCGCAATCCTGGCAATTTTTCCATGCGGCCTGCCACCGGCTTAAGGTTTTGCCAACGCTGCACCGCTTCGGTGAGGTCAACTTCCATTTGTGATGCCGCAGCCAAAGCCAGCAGGGCATTTTGCAAATTGTGTTGACCCAACAGCGGCAATTGAAAGTCAATCTGGAGACAGCCGCCCGTCTTTACGTGCCAAACGTCGTCCTTTACGTTGGTCTGTTCAATCCATAAATCCGCACCTGGTTCACGTGCCAGTGCGACACGCTTCAACCGCCGCTGGCCGATGGCATCTCGAACAGCCCGCCATTTCGCGACATCAACCGTAGTGACAGCCGCACCATCCTCTGGCAGTGATGCAAACAATTCTGATTTTGCTCGCGCAATTCCCTCAACCGATCCGAAGCCCTTCACATGGGCCGGCGCAATGGCGGTCAATACCCCAACACGAGGACGTGCCAAACTGGCCAGATAGCCAATTTCACCAGCCGCGTTCGCGCCCATCTCAATCACCGCAAATTTATCGTCGGGCGATTCCGAAAAAAGCGTCAGTGGCACGCCAATGTCATTGTTGAAATTTCCTTGGGTCACGCAAACATGCGGCTCCAGCAAACACGCCAACAAAGTTTTTACAGTCGTTTTCCCAACACTGCCCGTAATGCCAATTGTTGAAGCGCCACACAGTTGATGCCAATGCGCGGCGAGTAAACCCAATGCCTTCCGGGTGTCCGGCACCTCAATCTGTGGCAAACTGACACCTGACGAGGCACGCGTGACGACGGCCGCCACGGCACCTTTTTGCTCGGCTTCTGAAAGATAGGCATGGCCATCAAAACGCTCGCCCCGCAACGCAAAAAACAACTCGCCCGATGAAAGGCATCGGGTGTCCGTCGATACACCACAAACCAATGGATCGTGCGTATGGCGCCACGATGTGCCCAAAACCTTCGCTACCTCCGACAGTTTCAGGTGCATGCTGACACCTCCTGGAGTATCTCGCGCGCCACCTCGCTGTCAGAGTGCGGCAACTTGCGCCCCGAAATGGTTTGAAACCGTTCATGTCCTTTGCCTGCAATCAGAATGATGTCATCTGAGCTGGCATGACGAATAGCACGCTCGATCGCCGCCCGACGATCCCGTTCCACGACGATGTGTGACACCCGCTGACAACCTGCCAATATGTCGGCGATGATCCGATTGCCATCCTCAAACCTGGGATTGTCGTCTGTGACGATCACCTTATCCGCCAACCGCTCGGCAACTTCACCCATTAACGGCCTCTTGCCCACATCGCGGTCACCACCACAACCGAACAAGCACCACAAACGTCCTTTGACATGTGGCCTAAGTGCCTGTAAGGCTTGCTCAAGGGCATCTGGTGTGTGGGCATAATCCACCACAACAGTCGGTTGTTCCCCGCTGCCCAGCACTTCCATACGACCTGGCACCGGCTTGAGTTCCGATAAGCACGGTACAATAGCCTCCCAAGCGAAACCAAGTTGTCGCACGGCAGCCACTGCCGCTAACACATTGCTGATATTGAATTTGCCGAGTAAGGGCACGTGACACTGCCACTCCCCACCTTCTGCCTCAAGGACAAATGCCTGGCCCATATCAGATGCCGTCACATCACGCGCCCGCACCATCGCCGACTCAGAAAAGCCATAAGTAATAGCTTCTCCAGAGAGGTGAGTGCTCACCCACTTTCGGCCACGCTCATCATCAAGATTGATGACAATGTGCTTGGCACCATAGTCAGTCAATAAGGTTTTCTTAGCCGCTGCGTAGGCTTCAAAATCACCGTGGTAATCAATATGGTCCCGTGTCAAATTGGTGAAAATCGCAACTTGAAAAGCAATCCCTCTCACCCGATGCTGCACTAGCGCATGGGAAGAGACTTCCATCGACACATAACGGACCTTTTCCTCACGCCATTTGGCCAAATAATTTTGATTAGCAATGGCATCAAGCGTGGTGTTAATGGTTGGCACCAAATTATCAGGCAGACCGACCCCCAATGTGCCCATCACCCTAACCGACTCAGGTGCGGCCAAAATTGACAAAATCTGAGCAATATACTGGGACACCGATGTTTTTCCATTGGTGCCAGTCACGCCAATGACTGAGAGTGACTTTGACGGCCATTGCCAAAAGGTCGCTGCCATCTCGCCAAGCTGGCTGCGCAGTTGTGGGACGGCAATCACCGGCACGGTCAAGCTGTGCAACTCCTGACGCTGGTCATCGCTCAATCCTTCGCGTTCGACAAGCGCCGCAACCGCACCAGACGACACGGCAGCCGTTACAAAATCACGCCCATCCACAACATTGCCTGGCAATGCAATAAATAAGCTATGTCGCTTGATGTCTTTGCTCGACAGCGCTAAATGGCCAATTTCCACATCACCGCCGACCAGTACTTCATGCGGCACATCTGTCAAAAGCTGCGAAAGGAGGACCTTGTTCATCCGTCATCGCCCTCCAAGGTCATGCTCGCGCCCGCCACCAACGGTTGCGTAACATGGTCCGGTGGCACGCCAAGCCAGCGCAAGGTACGCGCCGCAATTTCACGAAACAAAGGCGCCGCGACGTCCCCACCGTAGTATTCTTCGCCTTGGGGACTGTCGATCACGACGACGACTGCGATCCTAGGGTTGTCCAACGGAGCGATGCCTGAGAACACGGCAACATAATCATCGCCATAACCGCCATTGATCGCCTTCCGCGCTGTTCCTGTTTTCCCGGCAACACGGTAACCTTTAACTGCGGCACGGTGACCAGTGCCACCTTCTTCTACCACATGCGCCATCATTTCCAACACTTGTCGCGTCACCACTTTTGGCAACACGCGTTCGCCCACATTAATGCCGCTAGCTTTTACGAGGCTGACCGGTAGTAATCGCCCACCATTGGCCAGCACCGCATAGGCACGCGCTAACTGCGTGGCGGTGACGCCAATCCCATAGCCATAGGCAAGAGTGGCTTTTTCGATGTCAGACCAACGCGCCCGCACCTGAAATTTACCTGCACTCTCACCTGGGAAACCAGTGCCCGTATCCACTCCGAAGCCGAGCCGATAATAGGTATCGACAAAAAACTCTGTATCTAGGGCCAAAGCAATTTTGGCTACGCCGACGTTACTCGACTTCTGGATCACACCGGTTAGCGTCAACTTTCCATTGTTATGCCCATCACGCACCCAGAACCCATTGACCTTCATATAACCCGGCGCCGTATCAATCGCACTCTCCGGGGAATATTGACCAGTTTGTAAAGCCATCGCGGCCACGAACGGTTTAAATGTTGAGCCAGGCTCAAAAATGTCGGTGAGTGCTCGATTGCGTGTCAGACCTGGGCGTATGGACGCTCGATTATTCGGGTTGTAAGCAGGCTGGTTGACCATCGCCAAAACTTCGCCGGTATTGACATCCAGCACCACCGCGCTGCCGGCTTTGGCGCGATGTTCAGCGACCGCTCGCTTAAGCGCCAAGTATGCAATGCTCTGTACGCGCAAATCGATGCTCAAGGCGATGTTTTTACCATCCTTGGGCGCACGCAGCACTTCACCCCGCTCAATGACATTGCCGTAAAGATCATATTTCAACAACTGTTCACCAGGCTTGCCTTGCAACCACACATCGTAAGCCCGTTCAATGCCTTCCAAACCGCGACCATCAATGTCGGTAAATCCAATGACATGGGCAGTCACCTCGCCAGCTGGATAATAGCGTTTTTGTTCTTCGAGCCAGTTCAAACCAGGGATTTTCAAGGTAACGTACCGGTCGCGGACACTGCGACGTTGAAGTCGGGACAAGTACACAAATCGGCGGTGACGACGCTCTTCTAGCCATTGCTTAAGTGCTTCCGGAGTTTTTCCGACCAATTCCGCAAGCGCTTTGGCTTTTTGGGACGACCACCACCCTGGCTTGTGGTCAATTTTTTGCCAGAACCGCGCCACATCCATCCATGCCGTCCATGCCGGAATGCTGATGGCCAACTCCTCTCCGTTTCTATCCGTAATAGTGCCTCTAAGCGCTGGTAGCCGGCTCAATTTATCGGTTCGTGCATCACCCTGTGCCTGCAAGAAATCCCGCGCCACCCATTGGATGTATGCCGCACGACCAATGACAACAATTGGCAAGGCCAACAGGACAACCATGAGAAACACTTGCCTTCCCCAGTATGTGGTGGGTTGCCACTTCTTTTTGGCGCCGATTTGTCGCCGTTTCGCCACCTGCCGCGCCAGCTTTTGAGTGTCGCTCAAACTCCTGCTCATCGCACCACCACT
Source organism: Gammaproteobacteria bacterium (assembly GCA_003696665.1). Classification (NCBI taxonomy): domain Bacteria; kingdom Pseudomonadati; phylum Pseudomonadota; class Gammaproteobacteria; species Gammaproteobacteria bacterium. The sequence continues at coordinate 20,350 of RFGJ01000137.1, forward strand.
TCTTTTTCCGGAGACACGGCTTGCATCTTTAATTTTTTTCTTGCGAGCTGTTCGACTCGTGCTGGTTCAGCAAGTGCCTGATGCTCGAGTCTCAACTTTCGCCACTCAACATCGAGTTGCCTCAGCTCTGCGGTTTTTACCACTAAAGTTTGATTTAACGTGCGGTACTTCCAGGCCTGTTGCACAACCAAGACGGCACTCGTGACAATGGCCAGTACCAACAATGTGACGAACGGATGACGCCACACATCACTCAACAGAAGGCGGGGCAAATGCTCAGTTTTAGTCATTCGCCCTCCTCCTTTCCGCAACGCGCATCACCGCACTGCGCGCCCTCGGATTTTTCTCAATTTCACTGTCAGTTGGCCGTATCCCCTTGCCAATCACAGAAAGCGCGGGTTTCGACGCTTCCTGAATTGGTAACCCCCGTGGGTGTTGAGGCCCACGAGACTGCTCGCGCATAAAGCGTTTAACCATCCGATCTTCCAACGAATGAAAGCTAATCACGACCAAGCGACCTGCCGGCGCCAGCACCTCAAGGGTACTGTGTAAGGCACGCTCAACACTGCCAAGTTCATCGTTTATCCAAATGCGGATGGCCTGAAAACTTCTTGTCGCCGGATGTTTACCTGGCTCTCGCTTTGGGACAGTTTTTTCAATCAATTCTGCCAGTTGGCGTGTGCGCTCGAACCGTATGCCTCGGTCGCGCGCCTCAACAATGGCGCGCGCAATACGGCGACTGAATCGTTCTTCTCCAAACCGCCACAAAACATCGGCAATTTCCTCAACACTCGCGCGCGCCAACCAATCGGCCGCACTTTCTCCCGTTGACGGGTCCATTCTCATATCCAGAGGACCGTCTCGCAAAAAGCTAAAGCCTCGC
>RFGJ01000138.1 GCA_003696665.1 Gammaproteobacteria bacterium
CGCCACAGGTTGGTGATTCCTTTGAAGGAATTGTGTTTGATGAAGATCGTGGGGAAGTGCTACTTAAGATTCCAGGATTGGATGCTGATGATGCTTATGGGGTAATACGCCGCGATGAGAATATTTTGCTTGGTAAAGTAAAGGAAGGTGATAAAGTCGTTTGTGTGGTAACTGATGTGAAGCAAGAACATGATTATTGGCGAGTTGAATGCCAACTGGGATAAGAGCCAGTTTATGGCGAATCTCTTTTTGGATAGGAAGAGTTGCTTGGAAAAGCCACTTTGCCGAAATCCCGGCGCTACCCCTCGGCTGGGGCTGGTAGTTGTGGATTGACAATTTTCGGATTGTTGAATTTTCAGATTGAAGATTGGAGAGCGTGATGAGTCGGAAGATAATTACTTTTTTAGGCACTACTCCGAGGAATACCGAGTATGAGTACGGTGGAAAACCTTATCCCGGAAAGGTGTTTGCCGAGGCTTTGTACAAATTCGTTGCTTTTGATGAAATGTACGTTTTTGTCACAAAGGAGGCAAAAGAAAAATCTTATCCAGTTTTAGAAAAGTTGCAGGACAGACGCATCAAGCCCATGGATATTGACCTTGGCAAGGATGTCAGTGAAATGTGGGGATGGTTCGATAAAATTCTGGAATGCGTCGAATCTGGCGACACAGTCATTTTTGATATCACACATGGATTGCGTTCCATCCCTTTTCTGGTCTTTCTGTTTGCTGCTTTTCTCAAGTCGGCAAAAAATGTGATCATCGAGGCCATCTATTATGGGGCATACGAACTCGGCGATTCAAAGACCGGGAAGCCTGCGCCGGTCATTGACCTTTCAGAGTTTGTTTCTATGCTTGATTGGCTTACTGCTACAGAACAATTTGTTCAAACAGGCAATGCTCGTGCTCTTTCAGAATTGCTGAATCCAACAAACACACAACAAGGCTCCTTATTTGAGGCTGCCAGCATGTTGAATACAATTTCCCAGGCAGCACGTTTGTGTCAGCCATTTACACTTATGCAGGAAGTGGGCAGGCTTGGCAAGGCCCTTGAGCAAGCGCAGCAAGAATTGCAAATTGCTGCTCCGCCTTTTTGGGTGTTGAAAAAACAAATCGTTGATACGTTTGGGCAATTCCAAAATGATGGCGGGGATGAAGCAGAAATGCTGCGAACTGAATTTCGCCTGATTGAGTGGTACTATTTCAAAGGCCAGATCATTCAGGCTGTAACACTGGCACGTGAGTGGTTAATTGATGCTGTAACCTATCGTTTAGGACAGTCTCTTGATTATTTGATTGATAAACGTCGCCCGTTTGAGGAAGCTATTTCCGGTATTTCCTTGCTTGGAAAACCGCATCCGCAAGACCGGGAGCGTACGTTTACCGAGGATGACCTGAATCGCTGGGGCCTTGAATTGCTTCAATGGCCAGAGCGCGCCCAATTGGCGCAACTGTGGGTGGACTTGAAAAAAGTGCGTAACTCTCTGGATCATGCCGAACATCAGCGCAAAAAGGAAAAAGAAAAGACGCTTGATGCCCTGCAAAAACTGCAAAACAAAATTGACGCAAAAATCATGCCTGAATTGCGAACACTGGCAAAAGACTGGGGCTTTGTATAGAAGCATGTTACTGACATGGATAAGAGTATGACCACCCTCCTCTCCCTCATTGGCGAACAGCCCATCCCGAACCTGCTCCCCATCCGCGCTCTGCAGTCGGATGAGAACATCCTGGTGTACACAAACCGCACTGAGCCAGTCGCCCGGCGGCTGCGCAGGTTGATTTCCGGCCATGATGACCTGAAAAACGATTTGCAGGTGCCCGCCTACAACTTCGAACAGGCCTTGCAGGCCATGCAGCAGCGCCTGGACGGAATTGCCGAGGTGACTTTCAACCTGACCGGCGGCACGAAGATGATGGCGCTGGCCGCGTATGCCCTGGCCGCCCAA
>RFGJ01000139.1 GCA_003696665.1 Gammaproteobacteria bacterium
TTCAAATCCAGCGGCTGGCTCAATTTTCTCAAGATATTGTTTGCCACACGCTCGGCATTTTTAGCGCCGTAGATCGGCGACAGGATGATTGCGAATTCATCTCCCCCGAAACGCGATATGGTGTCACTACGGCGTACGCATCCTTTCAGTAATTCGGCGACCTTAATAAGCATCTTGTCGCCAACACTATGACCAAAGCTATCATTGATGTACTTAAATCGGTCAAGATCGATAAACAGCACCGCCAACATGCACTTATCTCTGGCTGCCCGTGAAATCCCCTGCCGCAGCCTATCCATAAAAAGTGTTCGATTGGGAAGTTTGGTCAGTAGGTCATAATTCGCCTGATAGCGAATGCGCTCTTCAGCCTGCTTTCGCTCGGTCATATCATGCGCGATAACAACGTAAACATCTGTTAGGCCTCTTGAGTTCTTCACCGCTGTCACAGACATCCATTCCAGATAGCGTGTGCCATCGCGCCGCCGTTTCCAAACTTCGCCTTGCCAGAAGCCTTCCTGCTCGGCAATCTTCCAAATCTTCTCCAAACGTTTGATGTCGCTCTGCCCTGCACCCAGCAGTGTTGCTTTTCGTCCCGTCACTTCGTCAGCAGAAAATCCAGTTGTCCGTACAAAGGCGGAATTCACCAACTTAATCCGTTTTTGTGCATCTACGATTGAGATAGCATCGTTGGAGGACTCAAAAACAACCGCACTTTGCCTAAGGTAGGTCTCGTGTATCTTTTGATCAGAAATATCACGAAACTGCCAAAGACGAATGTTGTCGTGGCCACCAAATACCATCAGCGTTTGTACCTGCACATAACACAAAAACCGACTTCCGTTATGGCGAAGTAGTTCTATCTCTGCCGTCACAACGTCACGGTCACTATGATGACCGTCCTGCAGGGGCCTTAATTGCATGACATTTTGTTCAAGTAGACTGTCAGCGAAATTCCTCAGGTCATACTTGTCTGGGATTCGGAAAAGTTTTCGAACTGCCTGGTTAGCGAGAAGAATTTGGCCATCTTTCTCCAGGATGACACCGTCACCAAGACGCTCAATAAGCTTCTGATACACGGAAAGCTGTGATTGAAAATGCTCCATCAAGCGTTCATTGGGACTATGGTCTATTAGCACCGCAATGTATTGGTGCCCATCATTCACTGAATCGAGAAGTGCGTACCAATGATTTGTCGAGGAGTGTTTTCGCCGTTTGCGTCCCCCTCGTATGGACAAATCAACGCAATAGAGCGGCGCTGCAGGATCAGCTAGATATGCTTGCAAAGACGCCCGTTCTTCTTGGCGAACAAATTCACCAAAATCGTGACCGACTAATGACCGAGATTGATTCAACAACTTGGTGCAGATTGCCGATGCGGCTGAAATACGACCGTTTTTTTGCAGGAGTAGCAATGGAAAATTGCTGGTGCGGACCCACGCTTCCAAGTCCTCGGTGGCATGGTCAACATCGCCTTTTCTTCGGCTTTTCCAAACAACAACAGCGAGGGTGATGCCCACACCTATCACTATGCCGAACAGCCAAATCAGCATTGATTCTCCTTCTGGCGCTTACCCTTTGTTCACAGCGTAGTTCAATTCCCGCAAAAAGACCGTTCTTGGGACGTCATTGACGGTGGTTTCCGTACACGCTAGACCAAGTTTAGCCAATTCTGGGAGAACTTGCTCATAAAATTCGTGACTGACCGGGATAACCGACCCTCTGGCTGTTAACTTATTTTGGCTCAACAAATCGATGGCGATGGCTGCTGGAAGCCCCACCGCCCTTGCCATGGCCGTGTCGCCGTAGGGCTCGCCGAAAGCTTTAAACAAGGAAAGGTGTTGGCGGTACTCGCCATTCGCCTGCTTAATGACAAATTTATGTACGAGCATCGCCATGTCTCGCTCACCGCCGGAATAAAACAATTTATTTTTCAACTGCGCACAAAACGCATCAATTGCTGAGCACTGTTCAAATCCATCCACCACGTCTGGTTCGTCAAACAGCCATGCCAGTCCTTGGCTAAGTTGCTTACGGAAATTAGGTATGCCTCGACTTTCGAAATATTTGCGCCAATCGGTGTGACCAATCGCTCCGTCATCCTCAAAGAGGCCATACTGATACGCTTCATTCATCAATTCCAGAAACCCGCGGTATCTCAATGTTCCTCGCAACAACGTTGGAATTCCGGTTAAACCGTAAACGTGTTCGTAGACTAAGGAATCTCGATTCGGGTACCCCTCGTACTCTTCATTGTCCGTTGTCCAAGTTGGCCAACGTGTGTTGACGAGTTGTCCTTCAGGCACCTCAATTTCTTGTTCTTCGATACGAAAGCGCGCCTTGTTCTTGAGTGCTAAAAGAACTCCTTTAGGTGCCCAAGAGAACTTGTACTTAAAAGGATTGTTGGCACAATCGGGATGTGGCAGTCCCGCGCCCCAAGACACAAAGGCTTCAATGGTCCCATTTTGCGCGTGGACTTCGTCGATAACTTTCATGGCTGACATGTGATCGATGCCTGGATCGAATCCCATTTCAGACAGAAACAAAAGCCCTTGACGACGTGCGTCAGCGTCAAGCCCACGTATGTGATCGCTCTGATAACTTGCCGTCACCAGGTGTCGTTTGTTTGCCAAACAAATGTCTGCCACTAGATCGTGAAAAGTGAACGGCACAAAACTTGCGACGATATCTACGTCCTTGATAAGACGTGCCAGATGACTGGCATCCGTAACATCCGCCTCAACGGCGCGAACGTTTGAATACGGCTGTGCTAAAGCAGTGGCTTCGGCCAAAATATGACTGGCCACCGTAAGGTCGTATCCTTTGCGTGCCAAATGATCCACGAGTGGCTTTGATACCATGCCGGCACCGAGCACAAGAACTTTATTCATAGCCCAATAATTCCTTACGACGTAACATCCGGTTATAAAAAAAGGACCTGATGGTCCGCATTATTCGTTGACGTGATGACTAGTTTAATGCGGGAGAAACAAACTCGACTCTCACCAGTAATTCGAATGACTCTTCAGGCAGTATTTGGGGCATCGCAGGCAAAGGGTCCGATTTTTCCACAGCACGAATCGCCGCTTTGTCTAACAAGCTAATGCCCGTGGACTCTTCAATCCGCGTGGATTGCACAGAGCCGTCACGCCCCACAAGCAACCATATCACTCCCTCTGACCGCATTTGCCCCTTCTCAAGCATCCGACGGTACTTGCGATTTCTCAGCATATCCTGAATAGGATAGGAAAGATGGCTCCTTATCGCTGCACGCAGCTTATCTTCATATTCGGAACGCGCTTTGACAATCTTCAATGCTTTCAGGCGCGCAGCCTCTTGCTTTTTACGCTCTTCTTCCAACTTTTTACGCTCTGCTTCTGCTTGCGCCAATGCTAGCCGCACAGCTTCTTCAGTCGCCTTGTCTTTTTTGTCGTTGGTATTATTACGCTGCTCACCCTTCTCTTTCGCCACTTCTTTTTTCTTTGAATTCTTGGCTTGTTTACCAACACCAACATTTTTGACTTTCGATGACTGAGCTTCCGCCCCTTCTTTTTTAGCTGCCTTTGCTACTTTCTTTTCAGACGTAGTTTGATCTGCTCGTTTTTCTTTGCTTTTCACTTTGGGCGAACGCTTTGCCAAGGCCCTGGCACGCTCGGCGGCGATTTCCTCCGACCAAGCCTTAGCGGCCTTGATCCGTTTGTCGCTGGGCGACAATGACAGAAACTCTTCCTGTAGCTTAAGCTGCGTTTTACTATCGTTTCCGCCCATGATGCCAATCTTAAAAGCGCTGCTAGGAGGGCGAGGGCCAATCCACGTGTTCAAAATAAGGCTATATAGGGCGCCACTGCTAAAACGACCAATGCGATATCCATTGACGTAGACGAGCGTGCCTTCTCCGGGAAGGTAATCAATATCAATCGTGTCGCCTGTTGTTAAATTATGCTTTTTGAACAAATTGGCGAAGGCCAAAACATCCCGCACCTGAGGTTGCCAGATCGATTTGTCGTTATTAATGGTAATAGCATCCTTCCAGTATTGATTTAAGCGGCGACCTGATACCCGCTTCGCCACGATGCGAATTTCCATCCGCTTTGGGCCAGTATAAGAAGCAATACCATCCGCACTCCGAATAGGGCGAGGCAAATAAAGTGCTCCGATATAAAAATCATCTGACAGCTGTTTGGCCTTTCCAAGGCCATTGAGCATCAATACACTGCCGTCTTTTAGAACAGCCGTCTTGATATCATCGGCCGAGGCAGCGAACACTGCGCTTGACATGAAAAAGCATGCCATTGCAGTTACGTGTAGCAATGTCTTTACCAAGCGTTTTCCAGTCATAATTGACGTACCTTAAGTGTGCACAACTCTTTTTATTGAGTTTTGATCATTATCTTCGACAATGTAACCATTAACGTCCGATCCGCGCAAGCCATAAACAATCACATGTCACCCCACAGACTATCGTCGCGATACAACTCATATAAAGACTCGGCTTTAGTGATCAGGGTATTGATGATTTTTTCTTGCGCTTCTCTATCAAGCAAACCATGCTGATCAGCCTCGAGTTGCTGGCGAAGTCGCTCGGCTTTCAATTGCCACGCCAAAGAAAAATACTGGAGTACTTCTCTGGCATTCGTCGCAACCGATGCATCCGCATGGTCCATCATCACTTTTCCACCAATAATCCAAACGCTTTGTGGTGTCTTGCCTGCCAGTTTCACCTTCCAAACGGCGAGCACTGGCGGCAAGACGCGACTGTTCTGTTTATCGAATTCAGCCACTGACAGTTGGTTGCGTTGACAATAACGCAACGCTTCTGCGTATTGTTGTTGATTCCATCGCTTGGCATCTTCAGCCGAGCGTATTTCCTCAGACATTCACATTCTCCCCAATGATTTGAAATATGGGTCCCCAGGGACAACCTAAATTCATGCGAACGTTGTAAACCAATCCGGCCACGAGTTCAACATCTGCGAAACGTTAATGCACAAGTCGCCAGTTAGACCCAGGTCAAATAAGCGTCTTTTTGACGTTGGTCAGACTTGGCATCAGTGGCCTACGGTGGTATTGTTGCGCCCAAAATTTATGTTTGGCCGACTTGCCAACGAATTGACAATACTTCAAGAAAACGGGTGTAACCTATGGATTTTTTAAGCGAACTCGGCATTAAAGACGTTAACTTCGGTACCAATTTTGGCGCTGGAGATCGCTGGGTCGAAGCCACCGACCGGCCTCTCATTCACTCGGTCAATCCTGCCACAGGCGAGCGGATTGCCAGCGTCTATGCAAGCAACGAGGAAGATTATGAGCGGGTGATGCAAGCGGCACGAGAAGCGGCCGACTGGTGGCGCATGGTGCCTGCCCCTAAACGCGGTGAACTTGTCCGTCTAATGGGTGAGGAATTGCGTCGTTACAAGGATGCCCTAGGCAGCCTTGTGACGCTTGAGATGGGAAAAATTAAGGCGGAAGGCGATGGAGAAGTTCAAGAGATGATTGACATGGCCGACTTTGCCGTTGGCCAGTCACGAATGCTGTATGGCAAGACCATGCATTCTGAACGCCCGGAGCACCGTATGTATGAGCAGTGGCATCCGCTGGGTGTCTGCGGCGTGATGTCTGCGTTTAACTTTCCTGTGGCCGTCTGGTCATGGAATGCTTTCATTGCAGCCATTTGCGGTAACATTACAGTATGGAAGCCAAGTCCCAAAACGCCACTGACTGCGATTGCCGTGCAACACATATGCAATCGCGCTATGGAACGCGCCGGATATCCGGGCATTTTCCACTTGTTCATCGATACTGCCGAAAACAAGCTGGCGCATCGGTTTATCGAAGATAAGCGTGTCGACAAACTAAGTTTCACCGGCTCCTCAGAAGTTGGACGGATGGTTGGCGTTAAGGTCGCTGAAAGAATGGGCAAATCCCTTCTGGAGCTTTCTGGTAACAATGCAGTGATAGTGGACACGACTGCTGATCTCAATATCGCCATGCCAGCCATTGTCTTTGGCGCCGTTGGCACCGCTGGGCAGCGTTGTACAACGACGCGGCGCCTGATTGTGCATAACAGCATTATTGATGATGTCTGTCGTCAGCTTGTCGATGCTTACAAACAGGTGAGGATTGGTGATCCGCTGGATCCCAAGACACTTATGGGCCCTCTCATCGACGAGACTGCTGTCAAAAATTATGAGCAGGCCATTGAAAAGGCGCTACAAGAAGGCGGTCAATTGCTCTACGGCGGCAAGAGAATTGATGGCCCGGGTCATTTTGTCGAGCCAACTATCATCCGTGCAGAGAATCATTTTGAGGCGGTCCAAAAAGAAACTTTCGCCCCTATTTTGTACGTGATGGGCTTTGAAACCATTGATGAGGCCATAGCCAAACAAAATGACGCCGCGCATGGCCTCAGCTCGGCGATTTTCACCAATGACATTCGTCACGCCGAGAAATTCTTGTCGGCTGCTGGCAGTGATTGCGGCATTGCCAACGTTAATATCGGCACATCTGGCGCCGAAATTGGTGGTGCGTTTGGTGGCGAGAAACTCACAGGTGGCGGCCGTGAAGCAGGCTCCGATGCTTGGAAGGCATATATGCGTCGCCAAACGAACACGATTTTCTGGGGCGAAAAGCCGACGCTGGCACAAGGCATTAAGTTTGAATTGAATTGATAACCGGCGCCACTGCTGCGCCCTAATACGAGGAGAGATCTATGGCTGTGTTCAATCTGAGAGCCTACGATGATCACGAACAAATCGTTTTTTGCAGCGACCCTGATTCCGGGCTTAAGGCCATTATCTGTATTCACAACACCAACTTGGGGCCAGCCGTCGGCGGTTGCCGCATGTGGGAATATAACACTGACGAAGGTGCCTTGGTGGATGCGCTGAGGCTTTCAAGAGGGATGTCGTATAAAAATGCCATGGCCGGCTTGGCAATGGGTGGTGGCAAATCTGTCATCATTGGCAATCCTAAAACCATGAAGTCTGAAGCGCTTTTCCGCGCGTTTGGTCGATTTGTAGAGAGCCTTGGCGGCAAATATATCACGGCGGAAGATGTTGGCATCACGCCAGACGACATGGCTATCGTCAACAAAGAGACGCGTCACGTTCTCGGACTTGAAGGAAAAAGTGGTGACCCGTCACCTGTGACAGCTTATGGCGTTTATCGAGGGATGCAAGCGGCCGTCAAGCATCGGCTAGGTCGCGATAGCCTCGAAGGCATTCGTGTTGCCGTGCAAGGTGTTGGTCATGTTGGGTATTATCTGTGCCGTCACTTGGCTGAAGAAGGCGCACAACTGGTCGTATGCGATATCAATAAAGAATCCGTCGACCGTGTGGTCAATGAGTTTGGGGCCACACCTGTTGACGTGAACGACATTTATGCACAGGATGTAGACGTTTATGCGCCTTGTGCACTTGGTGCCACAATTAACGATGACACCATTCCCCGCCTAAAAGCATCGATTGTGGCTGGTGCCGCCAATAACCAATTGGCCGAGGATCGTCACGGTGAGGTGCTCAAGCGGCGTGGCATTCTTTACGCCCCTGATTATGTGATCAACGCTGGGGGCATCATCAATGTATCGTTCGAAGAGAACTACGACAGGGAAAAGGCATTACGAAAAGTTGACGAAATTTATAATACTTTGATGCAAATATTTGAAACGTCAGATAAAACTGGTCGTCCAACCAATTTTATCGCAGACGAACTCGCACGTGAGCGTATTGCAGCGGCCAAAAAATCGAGTTAACTGCCAAAGTACGCCCGTGCACGATAACAAAGCCCGCTTAGCGGGCTTTGTTATTTGCCCACTCAATCACTTTGCCAATCACAGCTTCAAGTATCGGCTGGACGCGTTTGGCTTTATGTCCGTTCCATTGAATCTCGGATTCATCTAGGTATGTCCGCCACGAAAGTTCAAGTTGTACCGCATGTATGTTTTGCTCTGGCTTCCCATAGTGCCTTGTAATATAGCCACCTTTAAAACGCCCGTTAAACACCGTAGAAAACTCGCTGGTCGGAACTGAGGCGATGGCTGTTAATAAGCTGCGCTCACAACTTTGGCCATCATTATTGCCAAAATTGAGATCAGGCAGACGTCCCTCAAAAAATCTTGGCACCTCCGAGGCTATGGAGTGGGCTTCAAATAGCACGGCAACCCCAAATTTCGACCGGATTTCCGCAAGAGTGTCCGACAATGCCTGATGGTACGGTTGCCAATAGGCGTTAATACGCGCTTGCCGCTCTGCGGCGTCAGGTTCCTGGTTTGGTAGATACAAAGGTTTTTTTCGAAAACTGTCCAAGGGAACCAGGCCGGTTGTGTCCATACCCGGATACAACGGAGCGTCATCGACCGGTCGGTTTAAATCGATCACATAGCGGGAATAGAACGGTCGAATCATGTAACAGCCGAGATATTGCGCAAATTGATAAAGCCGTGAGACATACCAATCCGTATCGCGAGAACTTCTCCCCTCCTCCGTCATATGGCTCGCAATTGATTCGGGTATTTGAAATCCGTCATGCGGCATCGATATCAGTACAGGATTCGAACCCAATATAAGTTCATAAATCTGACTCATTGCGTCTCCTCCAACGCTGAATACAGCTCTGCACCTCGTCCTTTTCAGGGTATACTTCCGCCGGCACCGGCTCGCTCACCCAAGGTGTTATGACATCGAAATGCCCAATGCGTATCGGTGACTCAAAAGCCCAGTGCAGTCGTTCTGACAGTTTCTCGCCCTGCCTTAATTTTTGTAGCGCAACGTGTTTGGCTTGAATATTTAGTTGCCGACAACAGTCTTGAAAGAATTGCCATAATGCTCCGACTGAGCGCTCAACAGCAGTTGGCGAAAGTAAAATGCCTTTTTGGGGCTGTGCGACCCATGACAAAACAGTACTTGCTACAACATCGGGATGCACATACCAGCGCCGAGCGTTTGGGTCGGTTATCACGCATTGGCCAGGATTTTCTGCCCAAAGACGCAAAACGCTGCCTCGACTTGCAAGCACATTGCAAAGTCTCAGCACTGCGACATTGGCCTCAGTGGCGCGCATGTATTCAACGACCAGTTGCTCCGAAGCCCACTTGCTCAAACCGAGCCAGCTTACGGGCTCGACCGATTTGTCTGTCGAGATGTGCAGAATGTTTGGAACACCATGTTGCGCGCATGCGTTCAACAGTTTTTCTGTCGATATGACGTTATTGCGCCACGCCGCGGCTGGTTGAGATTCAAGAAATGGCACATCTTTGTATGCCGCACAATGGATCACCCACTGACAGCCTTCAAGATAAGCACGCCACCTTTCGGTACTGTGCACATCAGCAAGCACCGGCTCAATACCTTCAAGAGTTTGTGTCAGCCGATAAAGCCGTTGTTCATCCCAGTCAAGTGCAACCACTTCCAAACCGACTTTGCATAACGAGCGTGCCAATAGACACCCGATGCTGCCAGCCGCGCCAGTGATTAACACGCGCCCAGGAACTGATACAGACGCGCGTCGAGTCTCTGGAAACCACCCCCTGGATTGTTCAACTACCAACGCAAGCAACTCTTGCATACTAACTCGCTCAGGCTGAAATGTATCCTTCTGATTCAAGGTGCAAAATGATTCTTTGCACCGACTCCAAAACCGTCTCTTGTGACGTATCAATACTCAGCTCAGGCGACTCCGGCGCTTCGTACGGATCATCGATGCCGGTAAATTGCTTAATAAGGCCAGCGCGAGCTTTTGCATATAATCCTTTAGGGTCCCTCGCCTCACACACTTCAAGCGGGGTTGAAACATAGACTTCGACAAAACCGCCATACTCGGAGACCATCTTTCGAACAGCACGACGTGTTTCACGATAAGGGGCGATGGGTGCACAAATCGCAACTCCCCCCGCTTTGGTGATCTCTGCGGCGACAAAGCCAATGCGACGAATGTTGAGATCACGATGTGCTTTTGAAAAGCCGAGTTCACTAGAAAGGTTCTGACGAACAATATCTCCGTCCAAAAGCGTTACACTCCTTCCGCCAATCTCCAGCAATTTCTGCATCAGTGCATTGGCCAGTGTCGATTTCCCTGCCCCGGAAAGGCCGGTAAAAAAGACTGTATAACCTTGCCTGGCTCTCGGCCGAATTGTTCGCCGCAATTCTTTCACCACCTCCGGATAGGAGAACCATTCCGGGATTGGCAAGTCATTTTGTAGACGACGGCGAAACTCAGTGCCTGAGATGGACTCTATTTGATCGTCTTCAGTCACTTCGTCCACAGGCCGATATTCCGCTCGACTGCTGACATACACCATCTCCCTGAAGGGAACCATCTCGATCTCAATTTCGTCGGCATACTTTTGGACAAGATTTTGCGCATCGTATGGACCATAAAAAGGCCTACCGGCTGTGTCTTTTCCTGGTCCGGCATGATCTCGTCCTACAATGAAGTGTGTGCACCCGTAATTCTTGCGAATCATTGCATGCCAAAGCGCTTCGCGGGGCCCTGCCATACGCATTGCGAGTGGAAGAAGCGACAACATCGTGGTCTGTTCTGGAAAACGCTTTAACACTGCCTCGTAGCACCTCACTCGGCAAAAATGGTCAATGTCGCCAGGCTTTGTCATGCCAACGACTGGATGGATTAGTAAATTAGCGTTGGCTTTTGCTGCAGCTCGCTGGGTCAATGCAACGTGCGCTCGGTGCATGGGATTGCGTGTTTGAAAGGCCACAATACGCTTCCAGCCGCGTTCAGCAAACATGGCTTTTAAAGCATCTGGCGAATGTCGATGCTCTACGAAATCATAATGGCGAATTGGCTTTAACGCTTTGAGCTTCCCGCCAACATAGATTGGAAATGACTGATGGAACAGATAATGGACACCAGGATGCGTTTTATCAATTGTGCCGTACACTGCTTCCGCTTCATGTTTGAGCTCCGGTTGCCAAACATCTGATACTTGGAGCTCTGCCACTGGAATCCCTTCGCCATCTTTGAGAATCATAATGTCACCACATTCCGGCGCAACATCCTCAGAGACGTCAAGCACAATTGGGATTGGCCAGAGCGCACCAGTGGCCAGCCTCATCTCATTCAATATGCTTTCATAGTCCTGCTGGCCGACGAATCCGTCTAACGGTGAGAAACCACCATTAAGAATCAGTTCTACGTCGCACAATTGACGTTTAGTTAGGGTCCACTCAATCTTTTTCATGATTTAGCTCATTGAATTTATCGAATAACGCAAAAAAATCTTCTTCTCGACAAAATGACAGCTCACCGGATGGCACACTCGCAAGAATCTCTTGGGCCAACCTTTTACCTTCCTCAACGCCAGGTTGAGTGAAGGGATCAAGCCCCCATATCGCTGCCAATAACAACGTTCGATATTCCATGAAGGCCATTAAGGTGCCGAGCGCTTTTGGGGAGTACTCCTTTAAGAAAAACAATCGTGCGCAATGCCTTTGATTCGCCTTACCGCGCTTAAGCAAATAATAATGTAGGAATGCATGTAGCGTTTCCATCCCTTGATTAGGCAATACTTGAGCCTGAGATGCGCTCGGCCAGACAAAGAACTCCGATATTACAGGCTGAGTCCCTTGGTAAATGAACTGAAAAAAGGAATGCTGTGCATTTGGACCAATGTCCCCCCAAACCACAGGCGCCGTCGGGCGGCTATCAGTTGTTTTACCAAGCCCTTCCATTACCAATTGCTGCCAATAATCCGGCAATCCCTTTAACAAAGTTGTCGCTGGCAACACTGCCCAAGCGCGCATGTCTTCCTCAGCAATGCGAAAGCAATCGAGTGCTGAGATTTGCTCAAGTGCTTGCTTGACCGGATTGCTTCCAGAAGCATGCATTGCGTTATCGACTAATCGAGCACCATCGACGAGTTGACGATAGAAGTCGGCCCCCAAAGTGGCAATCACTGGTATTGCCACTGGGCTCCAAAAGGAATACCGCCCGCTCAAAGCCTCTGGGATGATCATAATCTGATCAGGAGCGAATCCTTTATGAGCGGCCTGAGCTGGATCTGCCGTCACGACAAAATGATCAAAGGCGATGTTCCTCTGAGTTAATACTTCCGTGACATAGCGCCAGTTCACTATGGTATCCAGAGTACGCAAACTTTTTGATATGACGACAACGACTGGCGGATTATCGGCGCGAACGGATTTTAACGCTTCTGCGGCATCCGCCCCATCAAGCGATGCAATAAAACGAATTTCGCGGCGAGGATGGTGCGGAAAAGCATCAAGCACCATCATTGAGGCAATAATTGAGCCGCCAATGCCGATGATCCAGAGTGGTCGCTTTTGTGCATACCCTAAAATCTTCTGGATAGTCGCGTTTGACAGCCAATCAAGGTTATCGCGCGCCTTCTTGAGCGCTTGCGACATTTCAAGTGCCATCTTCAACTGCCCAGCCGCAATACCCACGGTGTTCGTCTGTGGCATTTCCCCGAGCCATAGCGAAAAAGGACAGTCGACGCTATTTAAAAGCGGTGTACCGATCATCTAGGATCACAGCCTCAAATCGGCAGCATCACGTGGCAAGACGTATTTCAAGTCGTACACTAGCCCATCCGGAGCAAGGCAGTGACGAAGTTGCTCAACTGACAAGCTTCGATATTGGGCATGCCCGACAGCGAGCACTATCGCGTGGTATTTATTGGCCGACCAATCATCTATCAGTGTCACACCAAGTTCGTCCTTAGCCACAGCTTTATCTGCCCACGGGTCATGAACATCAACCTTCATATGGTACTTTTCTAGTGTCCGCACCAAATCAATGACCTTGGTGTTTCGCAGATCTGGGCAATTCTCTTTGAATGTCAGCCCCAAGACCAAAACCGCAGCGCCTTTGACCACCAGTCCTCGTGAGGCCATAGTCAAAACAAGCCGTTGGGCAACATAATTCGCCATGCCATCATTAAGACGCCGGGCAGCCATGAGAATGTCTGGGTGATAGTCAAGCATTTGCGCCTTGTGAGACAAATAATACGGATCCACGCCGATACAATGCCCACCAACCAATCCGGGGCGGAATGGCAAAAAATTCCACTTGGTCCCGGCCGCTTCCAATACTTCTTCCGTATCAATGCCCATCTTGTTAAAAATGAGGGCGAATTCGTTTATCAGGGCGATATTCACATCACGCTGTGTGTTTTCAATGATTTTCGCTGCCTCAGCCACTTTGATGGACGAAACTTTGTGTGTCCCGGCCCGAATAATCTCTCGATACAAAGCATCTACTTTTTCAGCCACTTCTGGCGTCGAACCAGAAGTCACCTTGCAAATGTCAGGGAGCTTGCGTTTAGGGTCCCCCGGATTCACACGCTCTGGCGAATAGCCGACGAAAAAGTCTTGATTGAACCGGAGCCCCGATACTTCTTCCAGTACAGGGACGCAATCCTCTTCCGTCGCGCCCGGATATACAGTGGACTCATAAATGACTAAGTCACCTTTTTTGAGATACCTTCCAACCAGCCTACTTGCCTGTTTCAAGGGACCAAGATCAGGGCGCTTATGCACATCAATTGGCGTAGGGACTGTGACAATAAAAATCGTGCAATTCGCAAGGCTATCCGGATCATCCGTAATCATTAACTGCTTGGCCTCGCGCAATAAGTCGCTCGACACCTCACCTGTGTGATCATGAAAAGCCTGCAACTCTCGGACGCGTTTAGCATTGATGTCGTAACCAATGGTCGGACGATGCATCCCAAAATAAGTTGCCAGCGGCAGACCAACGTAGCCGAGGCCAATGATTGCAATGACTTCATTTGTGTTTTTCATGCCAATCTCTTAATCCGGTTTTTCCAGTTCGTCAAACGATGATTCAATTTTATGGGTGCGACCAAGCAATTCGATGAGCACAATACAACGCTTCTCGCCATCTGTTTCGGCAAGGATCCCTTCGATGTCAGCGAATTGGCCCGCACGTAAACGTACGCGGTCACCAGCTTTTGGTAAATTACTTAAACGCTCGGAAGTCTGTTTGTCGCCTAGTCGCAAACGTATTTCGTCGATGAGCGCCTCCGGCACGCGCGCCGGCACCCCGCCAAAACGAACAAAATCTGCCACGCCTCGTGTTGAACGGACACTCGTCCAATTATCCTGGGTGCCTAACTCGATAAATAGATAGCGAGGGAACAAGGCTTCGGTGACTTCAACGACCTTGCCTCGACGTTTTTTTCGAACCTGAATGGTCGGATAATAGATGTGATAGCCCTGGCGCGTTAAATGTTCAACGGCACGTGTTTCTTGTCTAGGACGCGAATGCAGTACATACCAGGAACTTGCCGAATCATTCATGCCGATGCTAACCACTTACATCACCAAGCGCTTTTTGATTCTTCTTTTCCGATATCGCAAGTAGCGAGTCAATGCCCTTGGTTCTAATAACAGCGAGATTTTCACCACGTTTATGCAATACCAGGCTAATGCCTGCCACTCGGATATCTGCAATTTTCCACTGCTGATCCCGTCTTTTCACCAAGAAGAAGTCCAGGTCCACCGTTTTATGGCCAGAAATCTCGATGTGACTGCGCACCCAACAACGTTGGGCAGAAACGCATTCTGGCGACTTTTCAAGGGTTGGTAGTGTTCCGTCATAATACTTCATGGCAATCATAAAATAACGCAATATCGTCTGTTGCCAAATACGTTGCCAATGGGCCTGTTGCGATGGTGTCATATCGCGCCACGCTGAACCAACCACGGCTCTCGCCATCTTATCAAGCGCCCAATATTTGAAGACGCGCTCCTCAAAAAATTTGCGTAGCTTCACCGGATCGCCAAACTGCGCCTGCTTGCTCTGGAACTCATCATGCAGGCTGTGCATAACCTCTTCCAACCACCGCACTGGAGCTGACTCGCTCGTAACGGCCTGTGCGTTTGAGACCAA
>RFGJ01000140.1 GCA_003696665.1 Gammaproteobacteria bacterium
AACATGATGTATCCAAGGCTATATCTAGCGAAGAATTTGTTGCGGGATGATGGGCTAATTTTTATCTCAATTGACGAAACCGAAATCCATAATTTAAGAGCTATTTGCAACGATATTTTTGGTGAAGAATGTTTTGTGGGATGTATTTCGCGTGTGACTGGAACGCCAACGGGTGGCGGAAACAAGGCATTAGTTGGAGAGATCGATTACATACTAGTCTATTCTCGCCTGCCTGATGTAAGAATTGAAGGGATTAATTTTTCAAAAGAAGACGCGAGAATTTATGATAAAGAAGATGAAAGAGGAAAATATCTTACACGACCATTGAGGCGTACTGGCGGAGAAGACCGCCGTGAAGATCGGCCAAGCATGTTTTATCCAATTACGGCCCCTGATGGGACGAAAATTTTTCCAATAGCTCCTGCAGGATATGAAAGCAGATGGATATGTGGGATAGAACGTTTCAAGGAGATGGAGCGCGATGGCCTAATCGAGTGGATGAAAATAAAAAAGAACGGAACCGAAAAATGGCAAGTTTATCAAAAATTTTACCTTGAGGGCCGGGTAAAACAGCCTTCAAATTTTTGGGCCAAGCTTGAAGGAAATAAGAAGGCTACCCGCGATCTCCGGGCGCTTTTTGATGGAGAAAAAGTTTTTAGCTTTCCTAAACCCGTTGGGCTGATACAACAAATTATTCAAATCAGCGACTTACGAGAGGGGGATATTGTCTTGGACTTTTTTGCTGGCTCAGGAACTACAGCCCATGCATTGATGAAGCAAAATTCTGAGGATGGAGTGAGGCGAAAATATATTTTGGTTCAGTTGCCAGAGCCCTTAGATCCCAACGATAAAGAGCAGACAATAGGCGCTAAATTTTGTGATAAATTGGGAGTTCCGAGAAACATTGCAGAACTAACTAAAGAGCGACTTAGGCGGGCAGCAAAACAAGTTATGAATAACTCACTGGAATATCATGGCGACTTCGGGTTTAGAACATTTAAACTGTATCGATCCAACTTCAAGGTTTGGGACGGCAATCTTGCAGATGCCGATGAACAAACTTTGCAGCGGCAGCTTGAAAGACATGTGGAGCACGTGAGTGAAGAAAGCTCGCAGGAAGACATTCTCTACGAACTGCTGCTCAAGGCCGGGTTCCCGCTAACCACGAAAGTAGAAGCCATCGAAATGGCTGGCAAGCAGGTGTTCTCTATCGAGCATGGCGCAATGCTGATTTGCCTGGAAGATGAAGTAACGCCGGAATTGATCGATGCCATGGCCGAGGCCGATCCGCTCCAGGTGATCTGCCTGGATCGAGCTTTCGCCGGCAACGATCAGCTCAAGGCCAACGCCGTGCAAACCTTCAAGGTCCGCGCCTCATCCAAGGAATCCGAAATCGTGTTCATGACGGTATAAACCGGGTATGAATGAAGTTGACATCTATTCAAAGGGAGAAGTTGCCCGGTACCTCACCTGTTTGGCTGATCAAGGGCAGGTGCAACCTTGCAAGAAGCTGATTGTCAAACATGGTCATGCTGAGGCCTACTATCCTGAATGTATTGAGAAGCTCGCCAGTCGGCTTCCGGCTAACAATGTGGCTACGGATCCTACCGCGTATGCCGGTCCTGGCTCCTACGATTGGCCCAAATGCCCCAGTGATTGTCCACGGTTTGAACAGGTTGATGACTTGTTCCAGTCGGTTATCCGAGAAATCCGGATACCAAAACCGAAGTTAAAGAATCCACCCAACAGCAAAGAATTATCACCGCCAGAGAAAGTGACTCTTGCATGGCTCTGGAAGCATGTGCCGGCGCGGTTCTGGGCTTCAGCTATAGGCATCCTATTTGCTGCATTTATGCTTGGCATACAGGCCAGCAGGCTGAGCCTAATAAAAGAAATGTTTGGGCTTGGCTCATGAGCCCCAGGACGCTCTATCTTTTCATTGATGAGGCTGGGAATTTTGATTTCTCTCCGAATGGCACCAAGTACTTCATCCTGACCTGTC
>RFGJ01000141.1 GCA_003696665.1 Gammaproteobacteria bacterium
AAGGTTTCAGATGGCGCGGCTCCCGGCACGCCCGTATTTGAAGCGCGTCGTGTGGCGTGCGAAATGTGCGACGACATTCCCTGCGTTCGCGCATGCCCGACGGGGGCGCTGGATCCAGAACTTGAGGACATCAAGGATGCGACGATGGGTGTTGCCGTCCTAGTCGATCCGGAAAATTGCTTGAACTTGCAAGGGTTGCGCTGCGACGTCTGCTATCGCAATTGCCCCGTGGCTGGGAAAGCCATCACGCTTGAGGCACATCACAATCGGCGAACGGGTCGGCATGCCGTCTTCGTGCCTACCGTCAATGCCGAAGCCTGTACTGGGTGCGGCAAGTGTGAGCAGACCTGCGTTTTGGAGGAAGCAGCGATCAAAGTGCTCCCGCTGCGGCTGGCCAGAGGTCAGCTTGGCAAACACTATCGGTTCGGGTGGAAAACTAAGGAGGCCGAAAATGGCGCGTAGGGTCGGCGCATTGGCGCAGCAAAAGTACGGCTTCTGGCGCACGCACGGTTTGCTGATGGCGCGTCGTTTGGTACAGGCGTCCGTGATTTGCGCTTTTTGGCTTGGACCATGGACCGGGTATTGGTTGTTGCGCGGTAACCTGTCTGGTTCCCTATTATTGGACACGGTTCCCATGACGGATTTGTTTCTATTTTTGCAGTCGCTTGCCGCAGGGCATTGGCCAGAGACGAACTTCGTGCTGGGAGCCGTTGTCGTTCTTTCAGTGTACGCGCTGCTCGGTGGCCGAGTGTTTTGCGGATGGGTCTGCCCGGTCAATGCTGTAACGGACGCCGCACGTTGGCTGAGGCAGCGGTTAGGCATCCGCAGCCATTGGCGGGTATCGCGCACGGCCCGACATTGGCTCTTTTGGGCGTGTTTATTGTCAGCGCTGCTCAGTGGGCAGATGGTCTGGGAGTATTGGAATCCAGTGTCTATGTGGCAGCGCGCATTAACTGCAGGCACCCTTTCCGGAGTGAGTTTTGTGACGCTTGTATTTTTGCTTGATTTGGCGGCAGGGCAGGGGACATGGTGTGGCCACTTATGTCCCCACGGGCAGGCATATGCGGCGGTAGGGGTGCTCCCGCTTGGGTACTATGTCCGCGCATCGCGCCGGCAACACTGTGATGACTGCATGGATTGTTATCAAGTCTGTCCTGAGGCGCAACTGCTCAAGCAGGCTCTCAAAGGCGAGCATGCCAGAATTGAAAGTGCACAGTGCACGCGCTGTGCTCGTTGCGCTGAGATCTGTCACCAACGGGTGTTCCAGCTAGAGTACCGATTTTTGAGTCATTGAAAGTGGAGGCAATATCATGAAAGTCCAACAATTTGCATGGGTATTCACCGGCTTGCTAGCACTGCAAATCGGCTCAGCGGCAGACAGCGGGTCTCAAAAAGTTCAGTCGCTCCGCGGCGGGGTCGATTTGGCCGAAGTGGCACCGCCCGATCGCTTAAAGAATGTACCAAAGCGCAACAATGTGATTCCGCCTAACTATGCACAACAACCACCTTTGATTCCGCATGACATTCGGCATTATCAGATAGACAAAAACGTCAATAAATGTTTGTCTTGCCATAGTCCGAAAAATTATCGCCAGTGGGGGGCGACCAAAATTAGTGTGACGCATTATTTGGACCGAGACGGCCGTGCGCTGATGGATGTGTCGCCTCGTCGGTACTTCTGCACCCAATGCCATGTGCCGCAAACGGATGCGCCGCCGTTGGTCGAAAATACCTACCAATCACAGTTTGACCAGAACTAGATACGGGAGGCCAACATGAGCAAACGAGCCGGTGTGTTTGGGCGGTTATGGTCGTCTCTGAAGCGTCCTGCTAAATGGGCATTGGGCACGGTTTTGTTGGCGGGTTTTGTCGCCGGTATCATTTTCTGGGGCGGTTTCAACTGGGCACTTGAGCTGACCAACCGCGAATCGTTTTGTATTTCGTGTCACGAAATGCGCGACAACGTCTTTCAGGAATTGCGCGAAACCATCCATTACACGAATCGTTCTGGGGTTCGAGCGACGTGTCCGGATTGTCATGTGCCGCATGAATGGGGACCAAAGATAATTCGAAAGATTAAGGCTTCTCGTGAACTGTGGGGAAAGATCACTGGGTACGTCGATACGCGTGAAAAATTTCTTGTGCATCGTCGTGAAATGGCTGAGCGGGAGTGGGCACGGATGAAGGCGAACGATTCTCAGGAATGCCGTAACTGCCATAACTTTGAGTATATGGACTTCAGTGTCCAGGATAAACGAGCGGCCAAAGCACATTCGACATCATTGGCCTCAGGTGAAAAAACGTGTATTGATTGCCATAAAGGCATTGCTCATGAATTGCCAGATATGCATGGCGTGCCCGGTTGGGATTAACTGTGCTGACCGTCGGAAACGACGGTCAGCGTCTAAGTTATGAAAGGGGCCATAGCCAGGTAAAAATCGCGCCAGTGGCGAGTGAATACAGGAGCGCATCAAACAGGAACTTGAGGGTGGTTGACCACTTGCGTGCCCACCAAATCTAGTTTTGGATGAGTGCCAAGCCATAGCCTGAAAACGCGACAGTGGTGGTCAAACGGAAGATGGCCATTGCATCTGAAGTGTCAGTCAGCGCCAGATCGGCGACGTAAGCGACAAAAATGTTGACAAGCACCAAATAAACGAACCATTGCGTCAGCGACTTCGCCATTGGCCATGGACCGTTTGGCATGATTGTCAGCAAACCGACAGGCCCTTCATTTAGCTTTTTTAGATAGGCTTCAGACTTCAGGGCTTCAGGCCCGTCGCCCCAAGGAAACATGTACTCGCCTTGGGGAATGTCAAGCGCCCGGACGGCTTGGCGAAATTGATCTTCGTTCGGTATCTGGCCCACATTGCTCCGATGATAGGTAAGCACCATATGGATGATAAAACTCAAAAAATGCGCA
>RFGJ01000142.1 GCA_003696665.1 Gammaproteobacteria bacterium
AACTGCTCCAAGCGGTCGATCATATCTTGCATCAGTGGTGATACGGCCGCTTCGGTTTTATCAATGTTGTCCATCTCACGCTGCAGCCGTGCCATGGTATTTTGTTGGTGGCGGATGACCGACTCTAGCTGAGCGTTGTAGGCTTTGAGGTTATCAATTTCCATCATCACCTGCTGATACTCAGCCGCCATATCACGAGTGCTTTCGGCCAAACGGTCGATCCGCTTTTGTGATGCGGCATGACTGCGCACCAGTTGTTTTTCAATTTTCATCGCCTCATCCAGCGGTTTGGCTGCAAACGAGGCTGTGCTCATTAAAGTCATTGCGACAGCAACAACGATGACGGTTAATTGTTTGGTTTGCATGAACATGACACTTCCTGAGTTTGTTTTTGAACATTTCGGAGTTCGCTAACACCGCCCCTTCACCAAAACAAATGCAGCAGCAGTAAGCTGCTACTATCCGCCTGATGCTTCGGGTAACGTCGGCGTCAGCGAGGAACCGACTCTCGGATTGCAGTGAATATAACGACTATGAAGGCACCCGTCAACGTTCCCTGTTGCATATTACTCATCTCTTATGCATAGTGCGCTCGTGGTCACCATCCGGGAGAGATCATGCGCATTTCGATCATTACCACCTCAAGAGCCGAGTACGGCCATCTTTACTGGCTCATTCGAACAATTGCAGAGCACCCTGACTGCGCGCTTGATTTAGTGGTGGCTGGCGCTCATCAATCGCCAGAATTTGGGCACACCATCCGTGAAATACAAAAAGATGGCTTCCCCATTGGCGCATGTCTCAGTGCGTTACCCGAAACCGATACCCGCGCCGACATGGCGCACTTTTCGGGCCAGTTAATTCAAGAATTGACGACGCATTGGCAGACTTGCCGCCCGGACTGGGTGGTCGTCATCGCTGACCGATATGAAATGCTGGCCCCGGCAGTCGCCGCCACTTGTCTTGGTTTGCCTATTGCCCATATTGAGGGCGGTGATGTCAGTGGGGGCGCTCTGGATGATCACGTCCGTAACGCGCTTTCAAAATTGGCCCACTTGCATTTTGCGCCAAGCCAGCGCTGCGCCCAACGTCTTCTTGCCATGGGCGAGGCTCCCTGGCGCGTCCATCATGTTGGCGCGCTCAGTTTAGAGCGCCTTGTTCGAGAAGCTTTGCCAAGCATGGAAGCGCTTGAAGCCACG
The DNA here is from genome assembly GCA_003696665.1 of Gammaproteobacteria bacterium. NCBI lineage: Bacteria > Pseudomonadati > Pseudomonadota > Gammaproteobacteria > Gammaproteobacteria bacterium. The sequence continues at coordinate 1,200 of RFGJ01000142.1, forward strand.
CTCGGATTCCAATTGCCCGAGCGGTTTCTGCTCGCCGCCATGCACCCAGTCACTTTGGCCGACGATGTGACGGCGGATTTTGATGCGCTGCTCGCGGCATTGGCACAACGTCCCGAACCGGTGATCTTCTGTTACCCGAACGCAGATTGCGGCCATCGATACATCCGGGAAAAAATCGTCATGCTTTGCCGAAATCACCCCGAACGCTATCGGGCTGTTGTGAACCTACCGCACTTGCATTTCATCAAATTGATGGACAAAGCCACCGCCTTGATTGGCAATTCGTCCGCCGGCATCATGGAATCGCCGACGGTTGGCGTTGCCTGCCTGAATGTCGGTGATAGGCAGCTTGGGCGTGAAACTAGTGATAATACCCTGACCGTGCCCGCCACGCCGGAGGCCATTCTCGAAGGGATTGAAATCATTACATCAATTGATTTCCAAAGGCGCGCGCGACGCTGCACAAACCCATATGCCCCCCCAGCAGGGCAAGGCTACAGTTCCGAGCGCATTGTGCAAACTTTATTGACCACCCCGATAGATTTACGACTGCTGCGCAAGTTTCCCTGAACGTTTGGGGTGCCACAATCGAATGCCAGTGCGTTCACGGCTTAATGTCACGGTTTGTGTACTCTTCGAGCCATCCGGCCACAACACTTTAATGGTGACCGTCTCAATGGACAGCGGTATGCCAAATATCAATTCAGGACTACTTTGCGAGTAATAGCCGCGTACCGGCACCTGCCTCCGAGTGGCCAACGGCTTCCCTTGATGCCAAACTTCCACTCGAGCACCGATGGCGGTACGGTTTGTCGCCAAGCCCTCCAACCGAACGGCCAAGGCCCGCCCAGACTGATACGTCTGGTTAATCAGAATAATGGCCGGCCGCGCCACCTGCGTCACCACAAGATCGGGACGGCCATCACGGTTGAAATCTCCTGTCGCCAGACCTCGACCCACCCAGCGCTTATCCTGCAAGCTGTCCGTCAGTCGCCACTGTTTGCCACAGCCTTCACAATAGGAAAACACCTGCGGTGGTTGTGCATAGGTCTGTTGAGAAGACACGCGATGAATTTCATTTTCAACGTGACCATTGACTTGCACCAGTTCCGGCTGTCCATCCAGGTTCAAATCGACGAACAAAGTGCCAAACGTCAGCACTTGCCGTGTCAATGCCCCGAGCCCCCGTGCGGCCGCCAGCTCCATGAAAAAGGCATCACCAGGTCGCCGCCAGTATAAGTTGTCCGGCTCATCCGCAAAATTGCCAACCACCAGCCATTGTCCCTCGCCATTGGTGAAGACATCCGTCCCCATGGCGCCCGTGGCATGCCCCATGGCATCGTAGGCCACCCCCCATTCATCGGCCTGATTCACCAAGTGCAC
>RFGJ01000143.1 GCA_003696665.1 Gammaproteobacteria bacterium
GGCGGGGCAAGACCCTACGCTTCATCATTCCGCAGGCCCTGGGCGACGTCACCATCATCGACGATCCCGGCCCGCCCTACGTGGAAGACGCGCTGGCGGTAGTGATTGCCTGATTCAGATCGTCAACCTTTCAGCCCGGTGAGCTTCACCCCCTGAATAAAGGTGCGCTGGGCGAAGAAGAACAGGATGACGATCGGGATCGTGAAAATCGTAGCGGCGGCCATGAGGAGGTTCCAGGCCACCGCATGTTGTCCCTGGAAATCCTGCAAGCCTAAGGCCATAGTAAAACGCCGCGGATCCGTCAAATAGATGAGCGGCCCCTGAAAATCATTCCATGCCCACAGAAAAGTGAATACAGCAATCGTCGCCAGCACAGGCACCGAAAGCGGAAGCATGATGTTCCAGAAAATGCGGAACTCGGATGCGCCGTCCACACGCGCCGCGTCCGCCAAGTCATCAGGAATCGTCCGGAAAAACTGTCGCAGCAAGAAGATGTCAAACCCGTTGCCAAAGAATGTGGGCACGATGAGCGGTAGAAATGTGTTGCCCCATTCCAATTTTGTGGTAAAAAAGATGTACAGGGGAATCATGGTCACCTGAAACGGCAACATCATGGTGGCAAGGACAATAAAAAACACAAGGTCCCGCCCTGGCCACCGGACCCGCGCAAAACCGTACGCGGCGGGAGCGCAGGAGAAAAGTGTTCCAATGATAGCGAAAATTGCGATGATGAGACTGTTCTTGACGTAGGTCCAGAAATTCACCCCCAAACCGGGACGCGTGGCTCGGTTCATGGCGTCGACAAAGTTGCGCCAGCGAAGACCGACGACGAGCACCGGTTCCGCGTTTTTCATCCGCACGTGGTAGAGACGCGCCGGCTGTGCAGGATCCACAAACGTTCCATATCCCTCTTCTATCTGTAGTAAAGCCAGCCGCAGTTGACGTCCATCCTCCCAATTCACCAAATAGATCGGGCGGGCTTCGCCGTTGATGTTCACCGTTTCATTGTCATGAGGCAACCAGGTGGGTGGGACGCGAAAAACATCCTGATCGGACTTCAACGACGTGGAAAGCATCCACAGAAACGGGACAAAGAAGAAGAGGCCAACGGTGAGGATCGCGATGTGAGCAGCAAGGGGACGCGCGTACCGGAGCCAAAAACGCTGCCACGAGAATGCAGTCTTCGTCTGTGGGCCAGATGCGGACACAGCAATATCAGCCATCTCACCCTCCCTCGTAGTAGGTCCAATGTTCAGACGAGCGTAGGAGGAAAATGGTGCACACCATGATCACCAGGAAAAGAATCCAGGCCTGAGCTGACGCGTACCCCATCTTCAGATAGACAAAGCCCTGTTGGTACAAGTACACACTGTAAAAAAGCGTCGAATTGAGCGGAGCACCCAGACCGCTGCCGACAGGGCTGATCCCTGCACTCAGAACATAGGCCTGGGCAAAGTATTGAAATGTAGCAATCACACCGATGATGAGATTGAACAGGGTGATGGGGGATACCAGCGGAATCGTCACCGCCCAGAGCCTTTGCCACCAGTTTGCACCATCCAGTTGAGCTGCCTCGATCAACGTTGTGGGGATGTCCTGGAGGCCGGCCAAGTAGATGATGATGGTATTGCCCACGCCCCACAAACCAAGCAAGATCAACGAAGGTTTCGACCAAAAAGGATCTTTTGTCCAATTTGGGCCGCGTATCCCCACTTCTGCCAGCAGCGTGTTGAGGAGCCCGCTGTTGGGATTCAGGATCCACAACCAGAGCAAAGTGCTCGCCACCACCGGCACGATTGCAGGCAAGAAGTAGATCACCCGGTAGATCGATTGACCTGGCGTCTTAATGTTCAACAATAGGGCGCAAATAAAAGAAATCAGCAAAGAGAGGGGCACACCAAATACAACCATGTAGGCTGTATTGTAGAGGGATTTCCAAAACAGCGGATCTTGAAATAGCTCTGTATAGTTCAGCAGACCAATCCACTCGGACGGTTGCCGGATATGGTACTCGGTGAAACTGTAGTACAACGAGGCAACCATCGGGTAGAGGGTGAACGCGAAGAACCCCACGATCCAGAGAGAAATAAAAGCCAAACCGGTGAGAAAATGCCGTCGCGTCCGTGGACTCCAGCCCCGGTTGGCAACTCGGCGGGCAAAAGGATTCACTGGCATCCTCCTATTCCACACAAGAAGGTGGGTGCGCCGGATCGACGCACCCACCTTTCCGTTGCATCATTCACTCAATGCTTTGTCTAGCTCTGGTTGCAATTTATCTTGGGCCGCTTGCAACAAAGGCAGAGGGTCTGCGCACGTATGCAGCACTTGCTCCTCAATTTGCCCGAGTTCCGTCCCCACTTCAGCGTTGATTGGAGTCAGGATTGGGGCGCGGGCATTGGGATCGCTCATCAAATTAAGGAACACTTCGAACTTTTCATTTTCATGGAAACGCGGATCTTGGGCTGCTTTCCCACTGGAGGGCAGATTGAAATTGGCAACCATCTCGTCAGCCAGAATCTCCGGCGATTGCATCCAGGCCAACAGCTTCCAGGCCGCATCCTTGTCTTTCACGCCAGCGGGGATCAGCGCCACAGTACCGCTTACGAGATTGGTATTTGCTCGCTCTGGATGATCTGCGGGTGGAGGCAAGGGGGCGACGCCATAAAACAGCTCTGGCTTGTACTTCTGAATGAAGTTTGGACCAGGTTGCCATTCGCCTTCCACTTGCATGGCGATCTTGCCCGCGTAGAACCCATTGTCTGGGGATGCGTAGCCACCGAAGGCGGAACTAAAGCGCAATACCTCCTCCGCGTTGTAGTCGCAGTAGAACTGTTGCTCCCACTTCAATGCATTCACAACCGGGTCAGATGTAAACGTAATTTTTGTGCCATCGTCGCTGTACCAATACCCACCCATCATCGCTGTATATAGGTCCAGATGCGACCAAGAGAAGTCGGGGATGAACCCAACCTGGGTGATGTTGCCGTTTTCATCAACCTTGGTCAGCTTCTGCGCATACTCGGCCAATTCCTCCAAAGTTTGGGGTGGGCGATCGGGGTCAAGCCCCGCCTCTTCAAAGAGATCCTTGTTCCAAAACAGCGCATAGGTATCCGTGCCCCACGGCAGGCAGAAGTAATTTCCCTGGTAGAGGCACTGGCTAAGCGGCGCGTCGAAGATATCTTCAACATCAACATCGCCCGTCGCCAAATAGTCATCGAGGGGCGTCACCAAACCTTCTCGCGCCCAGGTGCCCACACTGTCCGGCCCACCCAGCACAAGAACATCGGGCGGTTCATTGCCGGAGAGCCCGGCGATCACCTTGTCATCCTCCACCGGCGAATTCACCTCGACCCGAATGCCAGTCGCCGCCGTGTAGCGATCGAACAACTCCTGCAACTGGGCCGGATTGTCGCCCCATGTAATCCAGACGCGCAAGACTTGGGGTTCGGTGCTTTCACCCGCGCCGGCCTCGTTCACGGCTTCACCGCTCGATGGCGGAGCTGGCGGTGTACACGCCGCTACGAGAAAGAGAAGAATTACGCCAATCACGAAAACCATGCGCCAACGCTTCACACGTGTCATACAGCAGCCTCCTTTTGGGTGAATCGAATAGAACAGGATGCAGACTCTTCGGTCAAGCACGTGTACGGATTAGAATGTGCGTCGGTAGACGGCGCAAGTCAAGAAGAAACACGCGGGGAATATAACGGGAACAGGTGACGTGAGGGGGCGTCACGTATTTTGATTCTAGCACTTCATCGGTTCAGCGACAAGGGTCTGTTTTCAAATCAGGATCGAGTGAGTTTGCGATTTTGGAGAGACAACTTTACTATGTGAGCATCTCTAGAGCGCTTCAGGCCTGAATCATGGCCGCCGACTCAGCGCTCCCAGGGAGCAGAGACTGAAAACGCTTGTCCAATAAGGAGGCGTAGGAAATGGCGCGATTTCTCGTCCTGCATGGTCCCAATCTCAACCTGTTGGGCACGCGAGAACGATCCATCTACGGGGACGTAACCCTGGACGACATCAACGA
>RFGJ01000144.1 GCA_003696665.1 Gammaproteobacteria bacterium
AAGAGCCATAAAATTTTGTTTTAACAGGTGAACTAGCGGCTTTGTGCGTGTTTTAGCGCCAGTGATTATCGATTAACGCCTAGCAAAAGACTGAGATGTATAAATAACAAGTTAGACAGAGATAGGGACAATCGTGGCGAAAAAGCTATCAAAATACGAAAGGGAACAGGCTGAGGTTATTAAACAGTGGAAGGAGGAGGAGCCTGGTGTAATCAGCGAGGCAGTTGGACTTGTGTTAACTGTTAGAAATCGGAGCGTTGTTTACACTTTTCCACCATAAAAGTGCGCTAGCAGCTTTTCGTATGGCGTCATCCCGTCAATCCCCTTGTGGGGCTTGACTGTGTTGTAATAGTTGACGAAGCGCAACAGGCTGATCTGGCGGGACTTGCGGTCCCTAAAAATCTCCTGCTTGTGCCACATGTCCATCAGCGTTCGGATAACGCGCTCGGCCTTCCCGTTGGTTTGAGGCCGGCCAGGACGCGTGAATTTTTGGCCAATGCCTAGTTCGGTGCATGCCTTCACAAAAGCATGACTCGGAACTCCTTTGAACTCCTTGCCGTTGTCTGAGTAGGTGTATTCGATGGTGTAAGGACACTCGTCGGCAACCTGTCTCAGAAAAAGCTCAGCGCTGTATTGGGTCTTATCCGGGTAAATGCCCGCGTATAATTCCCGGGAAAAATCATCTATGGCGACGAAGAGATACTCGCGCGGCAGAGTTTGATCTTCGCCTTGAATCAGGGGGAGGCGCTTGGAGTCAAAATGCAACAGCTCCCCCGGATACGATTTGTTGTAACGTCTGGCTTCCCGCTTGCGCTTCAGCTCAAGTTCGCGTTCGACCTTGGCCAGACGCTTGAGCCCGTATTTGAGGCTCCGATAGCGCTTGTTGACACTGGTGCGCGGAACAAATTCTCTCTTCCGGGCTCGGGCAAGGACCTTGTAAATGGTTGGCCTTGAGACCCGATAGAGTTCCGCCAGACGACTGATTTTGTATTTGCCAGTCTGCCAGAGCTGCCAGATCTTCTCCCGGTCATGAGGCGTTAACCGGATGTTTTTGTGCATGACCATGTTTACAAAATCCTCCTTCACGGATTATCGGATTCTGTAAACAACGCGTCAATTTCTTACACCTAACTAATGAACGATAACAATTACTATTTACTTGGTCGTTCTTAAAAATTTTATCCGAAAGGAGTGGTAATTCATGAGGGTTATGGCACATAAAAAAGGAGGATTCGCTCGACTGTTTTGGGCGGCGGTGCTTTCGTTGTTTTTAGCGGCACCGGTTTTTGGCATGGATACATTTCCTGTAGGCCCGCGTGCCTTGGGAATGGCCGGGGCCAATGTGGCCTCCGTCAGTGACACCAATGCTCAGTATTACAACCCGG
>RFGJ01000145.1 GCA_003696665.1 Gammaproteobacteria bacterium
CAAAAACCTTCATCTCGGGGCCTCCTCTTTTTCTTTTCTGTTTCTCTTGAGGCCCCTTTTTCATATCTTCAATGTCTCACATCTGTCTGAACCTGGTCACCCGATTCCCCGCCTGTTTTTGCATTTCAGTTGCACGGCTGCGCGATAGTGCTTCAAGCGTATCGCGCCACCACTGCCACCAACTGATCAGCAATTTCTTCAATGGCTGACTTGTCTCGACCCTCGACCATGACGCGAATGACCGGCTCGGTACCAGACGCTCTGAGCAGCACCCGACCAGCATCACCCAATTGGTGGGTCACTTCGGTCACACAGCGTTGAATCTCTTCCTTGCTCATAGGATCAAACCGCTCTTTCACACGAACATTTTTCAACACCTGTGGCGTCTTTTCCCAACGACGCCCTGCCTCTGCCAACGTCAGGCCCAAGTCACGAAGCCCCACAAGCACACGTAGCGCCGCGATAATGCCATCGCCCGTGGTCGTACAATCTCGACAAATAATGTGACCCGAACTCTCGCCGCCCAGCATCCAGCGGTTCTGTTTAAGCATTTCCATCACATATCTGTCACCGACCTTAGCCCGGGCAAACGGGATGTCCATCTTGCGAAAGGCAAGTTCAAGCCCTAGGTTTGTCATCACCGTGCCGACCACACCGCCCGCCAAACGGCCTTGGCGTTGTGCATGAGCTGCCAAGACATACAACAAATGATCTCCGTCGTGAAGTTCACCCTTATCATCCACCATAACGACGCGGTCACCATCACCGTCAAAAGCCACCCCTAGGTCTGCCCCCACTTCAAGCACTTTTTGCTTAAGTGTCTCCGGATGCGTCGAACCGACGTGCTCATTGATGTTCAGCCCGTTGGGCTCAATCCCAATGGCGATCACTTCTGCGCCCAGCTCTTCAAATACCGCAGGCGCAATGTGATACGTCGCACCATTCGCGCAATCCACAACAATTTTTTGTCCTTGGAGGCTGAAATCCGATGGCACACGACTTTTGCAAAATTCAATGTAACGCCCCCGCGCATCCTGCAGACGACGCACCTTGCCCAAGGCATCAGATTCCACACAGTCCATTGGCCGCATCAACCACTGCTCAATTTCCTGTTCAATCTCATCTGGAAGTTTTTCTCCGTCTTCTGAGAAAAACTTAATCCCGTTATCATAATAAGGATTGTGTGAGGCGCTGATGACAATGCCAGCACAAGCGCGAAAAGTGCGCGTCAGGTAGGCAATGGCTGGCGTAGGCATCGGTCCAAGCATGACGGCATCAATGCCAGCCGACACCAACCCCGCTTCCAGCGCGGATTCAAACATGTAACCGGATATTCTTGTGTCCTTGCCGATAAGCACTTTGTTTTGCCCTCGGCCGGCAAACACCTTACCAGTGGCCCACCCCAGTTTTAGCGCGAAATCCGCTGTGACCGGCGGATGGCCGACCTTTCCTCGCACACCGTCTGTGCCAAAATAACGACGACTCACCTCACACTCTCCTCATGACTCATGACATTCAAGCGAATCGTGATACGCATGCCACACCGCGAGCATGTCGCGTGTTTGCGCCACATCGTGGACGCGCAGTATGTGCGCCCCTTGCTGGACCGCCAGTAAGGCTGCCACCACGGATCCCACCATTCGCTCCGTCACCGTACGACCGGTGATTTGGCCTATCATGGATTTTCTCGACACCCCGATCAAGACCGGATAACCAAGCTCGCACAGTTGCTTGATGCCACGCAACAATTGCAGGTTATGGGTCAGTGTTTTACCAAAGCCAAAACCTGGGTCAATCGCAATCCGGTGCGCCTCAACACCGGCGGTCTTCAGAATTTCTGCTTGGTTCGCAAGATAATCACTGACTTCCGCGACAACGTCGTGATAGTGCGGATTCTTTTGCATGGTCTCGGGCGTGCCTTGCATATGCATCACACACACACCAACCTCTGCCTCGGCAACAATGGCTTGCGCCTTCGGATCCGAAAACCCCGTGACATCATTAATCATGCTCGCCCCAGCGGCAATGGCCGCGGCCATCACCTCAGGTTTTCTCGTGTCCACCGAAACAGGCATGTTCAAAGATGCCAGTTGTTCAACAACCGGAATGACCCGCGCTAACTCTTCCTCGACCGAAACAGGCGCAGCACCGGGGCGCGTGGACTCACCACCAACATCCAAAATATCGGCCCCGGCATCAATCAAATCCTGTGCATGCGCGACTGCACGTTCCACTGAGTGATAGCGCCCACCATCCGAAAACGAATCAGGTGTCACATTGACAATGCCCATGACAAGAGGCTTTGCCAAAGACAACGAATACCGTCCACACTGAAACACACGCATCTCATCTGCCTTATCACGCGATTTTGCGCGTATCATAAACCAATTTTGCCCGATTCGCTTGCACTCAACGCATGAAAGGATCTAAAATTCGCGCGCTTTTTCAAGAAATGTCGGAACTTTTGTCGGAGTGTAGCTCAGCCTGGTAGAGCACTACGTTCGGGACGTAGGGGCCGGAGGTTCGAATCCTCTCACTCCGACCAGTTAATTCTCCCTTGAACACATTCCTTGATCCTGCTGTCGTTATTATCCGCGAGGTATCACCACGATTTCTGCCTCTGACCGGTTATCTGGTAGAATGGCTGGAAAATTTCGCATGAGAGGCCGATATGGAACCCATTATTCGAATCAGCGAAAAGGCGCAAGCGCATTTTCGCAAATTGCTTGCCGAACAAAAAGAAGATGATGTCAATATTCGTGTATTCGTTGTCAATGGTGGGACACCACACGCGGAATGCGGTGTTTCCTACTGTCCGCGCAGCTCGGTGGAGCCACAGGATTTAGAATTCTCATACGACGGTTTCAAAGTTTATATCGACCCAGAAAGTGCACCATTTCTCGAAGACGCGGAGATCGATTTTGTTGAGGAAAATCTTGGCGCACAGCTGACGCTGCGAGCGCCCAATGCCAAGGTCCGCAAGGTTTCAGACGACGCCCCGCTGATTGATCGTGTCAGATATGTCATTCAAGCTGAAATCAACCCGCAATTGGCGAGCCACGGCGGCATGGTCAACGTCACAGAGATCACGGATGACGGGTATGTGATACTCCAATTCGGTGGTGGATGCCAAGGGTGCGGCATGGTCGACATCACACTCAAGGAAGGTGTGGAAAAAACTTTGCTTGAACGATTTCCAGGGGAAATTAAGGGTGTTCGCGACATCACCGAGCATGCTGCAGGAGAAAATCCCTACTTCTCATAATCACGTACTCACCCAAAAGGCCTGTCTAATGACAGGCCTTTTTCGTCGCAGTTTAGGCACAGCTCGAGTCACATTCTTGTAGTGCACGCACCGATTGCCGAATGGCACGCTCCATACCATGGCGAACCATCTTTGCGGTCATGGCGATCTGCGCATCAATGTCATCACTTGCGCGAAGGCCACCATCGTCACCATCGACGACCCACTGGCGTTCACGCAAAATCTGTAACAGTGCGGCAAAAAGCCGTTTGTCGAAAAACTCTGGTGCATTCACTTTGTATAGATAACTCAACCGCTGCGCGACCAACTGCGCTCGGCGCTCCAACTCGCCCCGTGAGATTCCTGCGTTTTTTTGAAGAAGTACCAACACTATCATTAAACGCTCAAACATTGGTTGAACCGTCTGGGCAAGCAACGCAAGATGGATGTTGATCATCTCATCCGATGGGATCTCATAGCCTTGCTCGGTACGATTGAGCCACCCAAGCGCCACCAGTTCATCGGCCGTTGTCTGTAAACGGGTGGCAAACTGAGCAGGATCTCCACGGACAAAGAGCTCTTGCGACACGATTGGAAAAAATGTCTCTGCCAATTGACCCAACATTGCTTTGGTGATGGTCGAACAACGCGTCAACGCGGCAGCCACCACCCCACCCGCAACGAACAAATGCAAAGTGTTGTTGCGATAATAGGTCATCAACACAGCTTCATGATTGTCTGCATAGACAATATCACCCAGTGGTAAGCACAAGCGGCGCACCATGCCAAGTCGTTCACTTTCAGCGACCATGGCATCCGGCGACTGTTCTGTGAGGATGTTCCTATCGTGATAGCGCAAAGCGCGCACAAGCTTGGCAAGACCGTCGAGATGGCGGGTCAACACTGGATAGTCTACCGCGTTGCGCGGCATTGATAGCAAGGTTGTCGCGATGAAGTTGGTCCCGTTGACGACGGCAGCTTCGTTGATCCTCAGCATCATTTCATTGGCCAGCTGCCGAACCAACGGGCTGAGCCAACTCGCTTTAATTTCCGTCACATCCTGACCAGCCTGCGCGGCCGCTTCCCGCAACTTTTTCCAGTCGGGCGCATGTTGATCCAAATAATCGGTCACCACCAAAGGCTCGCCAAAGTTCACATAGGCGCGACCATAGGCCTTTTTCAATGCCTTTCGCACGCCTAACAATTGCCCAACAGATTCGGACTGTTTCTCGGCACCTTGGAGCTCACGCACGTAGCTATTGCCTTCCATGAGCCTTTCGTAACCGAGATAAACAGGAACCAGGGCAATTGGTCGACGGACCCCTCGAATGGCACTTTGAACGGTCATCGCCATCATGCCCGTCTTTGGCGAAAGCAGACGGCCCGTTCGGCTTCGCCCACCTTCAGGGAAAAACTTGACAGGCACACCACGCGTAAAGAGCTGGTACAAATATTCGTGAAAAACCGCGCTGTACAGCTTATTGCCACGAAAGCTGCGCCGAATGAAAAAAGCGCCGCCCCGCCGGAGGATGCCACCAACCGGCCAGAAATTCAGATTGATGCCCGCTGCAATATGAGGAGGCACCAGGCCATTGTGATACAGCGTATAGCCAAGCAAAAGATAATCCATGTGACTGCGGTGGCAAGGCACGTAAACGATTTCATGTGTGGTCGCCAACGCTCTCACCGGCTCAATGTTTCTGACTTCTATCCCGTCATAAATTTTATTCCAGAGCTTTGTGAGTATCAGATCGAGAAAACGAACGACGGTATAGGAATAATCTGCCGCAATTTCATTAAAATATTTAATGGCGGTTTTACGCGCTTGCGCCACTGGAATTTTTTTGACTTCCGCCTCTCGCCGAATCGCTCGACGTACCATGTCCGATGCCAACACTGGCGCCAACAATTGACGTTTTCCAGTCACTTGCCTTCCCTGGGCGGCAATGCGCTGCCGATGGAAATGGACACGCAGTACACGTCGCAACACGCGCGCGTTGGTGTCAACACTTCGAACTGGGCGGATCACCTGTTTAAGATCAACAGGGGCGGAAAAATGGATAAAAGTGTGGCGCCGCTGAAACAGGATAATGAAAAATTTACGCAGTCGGCTGGCATCCTCGACATCACGAAAAAGCACACGCCAAAATGAGGCTTCTCGCGTCGGCGCACGCCCCCAATAAAGCGCCACCGGAACAATTTGCACCTCACACTCTGGATGCGACATTAAGTATTCAACCAGTTTTTTTAACCGCCGCTGATGGCGTTTTTGCTTGGCCTTGGAGAACCACCCTCGACCAACGCTAAACGCATAAGATGGCTCGTTAAATCCATTGCACAGAGGCTGCATGGGCGACGGCAGACCAACCATGTCACATTGCTGGCGAAGCAATGCCAAGTTGGTGGCCGATGGCGCACCAAGCACATAAAAAACAGGTTTGTTCGGATCAATGCCAAGTTCCTGAACGGGATTTTCAGGAATTCGTTTTAGATTGACCCACCACACCAGCGGCTTTCGTATCAGGTTGCTCACAAATTTTCGTATGGTGCTGATAAGTTTCATAACAGTCTTTCTTCGGCTCGTGGATGGCTGAGAAACGCCGTTGGACTCGCGCTCAGTCCATAAGCCCCCGACTGAAACACCCCGATCCAATCCCCCACTTCAGCATCGGGCAACGGCAAGTTTTCAGCCAGTTTATCCAATGGTGTACATAATGGTCCTACCACATTCGTTGGTTCAGTCTCCGGGGCGCGCAATCGATTAATGACCGCCACCGGATAATTTTTTCGGATAACTTGGCCAAAGTTGCCACTGGCGGCAAGATGATGATGCAGGCCACCATCGACAACATAGAACCTTTTCCCCCGCGAATATTTGATATCCACAATTTGGCACACATACACGCCCGCCTCGCCAACCAGAAATCGCCCCAATTCGAATATCACCTGAGCTGAGGGATAACGTTGGCGCAAATGGCTGGTATGGCGATTGACGATCTCGGCGAGCTCGGTCAGTGCCAGCGGTTTGTCATTGGCAAAATACGGAATGCCCCAACCACCGCCCAAGTTGAGCAGAATGGGCGGCTCCGGCGCATGGGCAGCCAATGCGTCGACAAGTCGACAAGTTTGCATTAACGCCTGTTCAATCGCTTCTAAATGTAAGTTTTGCGAACCAGAAAATATGTGAAATCCCATGAAGCGGCAATGTTCTGGCCAACGGCTTAAGACCGCGGGCACCATTTCTGCGTCAATACCAAAAGGCTGCGCCCCTCCGCCCATTTTCATACCAGAGGCACGCACCGAAAAGTCTGGATTGACTCGCACAGCAACCTTGGCCGTGGTATTCGCCGCGCTCGCCAGCCTATTGATGCGGGCCAATTCATTGACTGACTCACAATGAATCGTCACACCTTTGGCAACGGCCATCGTCAATTCATCATTTCGTTTGCCAGGCCCAGCAAAGCTGATGTGCTCCGGCTTGGCGCCTGCATCAAGCGCGAGCGCCAATTCCCCAGCACTTGCGACGTCGGCCCCATCCGTCATTGACAAAAGAAAGCGCACCACAGCTGGATTCGGATTGGCTTTGACGGCGTAGTGGATATGAATGTCCGGAGAAAGCCTCGCTCGTAATTCACGAACCCGAGCCTCAATGACCGCACGGCTATACAAATAGGCAGGCGAACGGCCAATGGCCTGCATCCATGCGCTGACAGGCCGGCCACTGATCACGAGCTCGTTATCCGAGTCTGGGAATAACCGCGCAATACACTCTGCTGCCGTCGTCACAATGGCGCCTCCCTAGGTGCGACTGAAAAAGTCGTGATATTGAGCCCGCAAACCTGCTCGGTCAAGCTTACCGTTAGCATTACGCGGCAATGTCGCCATGACCAACAGTCCATGCGGCCCCATATAACTTGGCAAGTGACGTCGACAATGGCCAAGCAGCTTGTCTTTCATGGCGGCAGGATCTTCGGGGCTTTCCACGATGAGCAACACACCCTGCCCGAATTCCGGGTGCGGCTGGCCGATGGCAACAGCATTCAAGACGCCGTCACACTCCAAGGCAACCTCTTCGATTTCAGTCGGACTGATACGATAACCGCTGCACTTAATCATTTCATCCGCACGCGCCACAAAATACAAATAACCGTCTTCATCACGGTAAACACGATCGCCGGAAAAGACTGCCTTTTCAGACACTCCGGTTGTGCCAGGCCATGGTTTAAACCGTTGTGCAGTTTCTTCCGGTGCATTCCAGTAGCCGAGCGTGACCAACGGGCCGCGGTGCACCAATTCACCCTCAACGCCAGGCGCACATTCACGCCCCTGATCGTCAACGACATGCACTCTCGCATTGGGGATGGCTTTTCCTATCGACGTGGGCCGCTGCTTGACCTGATCTGGCGGTAGATACGTTGAACGAAACGCCTCTGTCAATCCGTACATTAGGTAAGGTTCGGCTTTTTGAAATAGGCTCAGCAGTTTGTCCAGCAACGCTTTTGACATGGCACCACCGCTGTTCGTCCAGTAGCGGAGTGCGCTGCGTGCCTCGTCAGGCCAATCCACATTGACCAGCTGCCGCCACAACGGTGGTACCGCTGCGATGCCCGTCACACCATGCTCAGCACAAATGCGCGGCACATCGGTCGGCAGCAAATAATTGTGCAGAACCACTTTGGCGCCAACCGAAAACGCCGTGGTCAATTGCGACAGTCCATAATCAAAGCTGAAAGGCAACAACGCCAACAGGGTATCTTGGGCGTGATTTTGTAAATAACTTGCCACCGATTCGGCACCCAACACCAGATTTCGATGTGATGCCACGACACCCTTGGCCCGCCCAGTTGATCCTGACGTATACAAAATGACCGCAGGATCCGATTCCAAAACGTCTCCGCCAATATCAACGCCATTTGTTGGCATGGCGGCAAGCGCCGTGACTGTGGTCACAACGACCGGGACAGCCGAGTCCTGCTGAAAACGCGCTGCCCAAGCGTCATTGGTGACAATCAGGCGGGGCTGACAATCCCTGACAATATGGCTGATTTGCCGCGGCTTAAGCGCCGGGTTGATTGGCACCAGAATGGCGCCGGCCTGCCAAACGGCCAACATCAACGCAACTGTTTCAATTTGCTTAGGCAAGTAGACAGCCACCCGATCGCCTGACTTGACGCCATGTGCGCGGACACAATGACAGTAATGATTCGCCATTCGCCATAACTGCTGATAGTCACAAGCGGCTTTTCGATAGAGCAGGGCCGTGGCGTCCGGCGTCTCGGCCGCGTAACGTTTGACAAAATCTGTGATTGTGACAACCATGCCATGTCCGTTCGCACAAAAAGTGGTCGCATTTTACCTTAAAAATTGCCAATAAGAGCGAAAACGTTCGTGAAGCCGCAACGCCGTCACAATCCCGGTCAATTCTGAAGGTGCGTCAGTTGAGGGCCACGCACTTCTGTTTGCCCAGTGTGGCATGGCCCATTACGCGTCATGGCAATCGCACGATGGCCCATCAACGAGGACGGTTCTGGTCAGACACTGGTTCCACAACTAACGAAGCGCCTCGGGAGCCCGTGATGACAACGGTCGTGCCTGCTGGACAGTCAGGCCCTTCAACGCGCCACCAAGTGTCACCGACACGCACGCGTCCGACGCCGTTTTTGATGGGTTTGGACAAGGTGAGTTTACGCCCCAACATTTCACGCCCTCGCTCATTGAGCGGCGGCGTGCTGGTCTCATCCGGTAATGGGTGTTTTTTGAAAAAGATTCGCCAACCAACAATGCTGACGATGGATAAAATAGAAAAGAGCGTCCACTGCCATTCCCAACCCATGTGTGGCACCATACCCAACACGATCGCGACCACTAATGCGGCAATTCCCAGCCACATAAAGATGGCGCCAGGCGCAAAGACTTCCAGCGCCAGTAGAATCAAACCGGCAACCGCCCAGTGCCAGTATCTGGCCGACGACAGCAGCGCATCCAATTCCATCATTGGCCTCCAGTATTTTTCTGCATCGCTTCTTTCGCCAACTCTGCGATGCCGCCAAGAGAACCGATCACTGAACTGGCTTCCAACGGCATGAAAATGAGTTTGTTATTATCAGCCGAAGCGATGTCCTTCAAGGCCTCAACGTACTTGGTCGCCACAAAGTAATTAATCGCATTAACGTTGCCTTGCGCTATCGCCTCAGACACCATTTGGGTGGCTTTTGCCTCCGCTTCCGCCAGACGCTCTCTCGCTTCAGCCTCTCGGAATGCAGCCTCCTTTTCACCTTCCGCCTTCAAGATCTGAGATTGCCGCTCACCTTCCGCTTTCAAAATTTCAGATTGCTTTAAACCCTCCGCCTCGAGGATCTGAGCCCGCTTTAGCCGCTCCGCTTTCATTTGTTTATTCATCGCATCAATGAGATCAGCTGGCGGCTGGATGTCCCGAATCTCAATCCGTGTCACCTTCACGCCCCAAGCATTGGTCGCATCATCCACAATCGCCAAAATTCGCGCGTTGATTTCGTCACGATTCGACAAGGCTTCGTCAAGCGTCATTGCGCCCAACACTGTCCGGATATTGGTCATGGTCAGGTTTTGCATGGCGCGTTCAAGGTTGGACACTTCATAAGTGGCCGCGGCCGAGTCCATAATCTGATAAAAACACACCGCATCAATGGTCACCGTGGCATTGTCTTCTGTGATGACCTGCTGCTCCGGAATATCCAAAACATTTTCCATCATGTTCACTTTCGCGCCGACACGTTCAATGATTGGCACAATCAGGTGCAGGCCAGGCTTAAGTGAGCGCACATAACGGCCAAAGCGTTCAAGCGTATATTCATAACCTTGCGGCACAATTTTGACACCATTGAATACAATGACCACGGCCAACAAAACCAATGAAATCACAATCCAACTCATCGTTCCCTCCTAGACATATTTCGCTACAAAACACGCGTATTAATCTTCATCCGGCAGCATCACCGCTGTCCGCTCCAAATCTGGTGCTTTTTCATCAATAAACTTAAAACGCTGGAATCCAATCCGAATGACATCTCCATGTCGCAAAATGGTGGGCTTGGTGATCTGCACTTCGTTGAGAAATGTGCCATTGGTACTCCCACAATCATGCAGTTCGCAACGCATCACGTCCTCAAGATAAGGATCGGGCAACACCACAATGCGCGCATGACGACCGCTGACGGCCAAATCATCTATGTGAATGTCGTTATCGCTGCGACGCCCAATGGTCACTTCTCCGCTCGTCAGATCAAACTGTTTAACGGCCACACCATCGACCAAAAGTGCCAACTTCGCCACACTGACCTCCAAAGCCTGACATCTGTGTTTTACGATTGAGACACGATAACAAAATCCAGCCTGACGTCCAGAGGTCTTTGTTGACAATAGACGCCGCGGCGAGACAAATGGTTGCAATCGTGTTCCTCGATCATCGACCCGCGGCGGCCAATTTGCGCAAAGCCTCCGCCATCAAATCAGCGGAAGGGAAACGTTTTTCTGGCTTTTTGGCCAACGCCCGTTTGAGCATCGTGGACGTGCCTCGCGGCAAGCCGTTCACCAAGCGGCTAATGTCCTCTGGCTCCTGTTTGACAATGGCGTACGCAACCGCCGCCAAACTATCTCCTTGGAATGGCAGCTGACCACTCAACAGCTGATACAGCGTCACACCCAATGAAAAGATGTCCGACCGGCCATCTACATCGCGTCCTTCAATTTGCTCTGGCGACATATAGTTGGGGCTACCAACAATGGTGCCTGTTTTGGTCCGACTTTCATCGGTCAGGCGCGCAATGCCAAAGTCCGTAATGACCAACCGTTCATTCGTGGCATCATAAATAAGATTAGCGGGCTTGATGTCTCGGTGCACGATGCCTTGTTCGTGCGCGTAAGCCAAACCATCGGCGGCCTGCGCCAGCAAGCTGAACACATGAGACGGAGGCAGTCGCTTGTCCTCCTCGATAAACTCGGACAAAGGCGAGCCGCTGAGATAGTCCATGGCAATGTAGGACAGATCACCTTCCTCGCCGACATCATAGATAGTGACAATATTTGGATGTCG
>RFGJ01000146.1 GCA_003696665.1 Gammaproteobacteria bacterium
ATTTTTGTGGGCATGGTTAGGCTCGAGGGGATAATCAGGAGGAGCTAACCATGCCTCAGACGTTTTCCCGAAAGGTAATTTTGCGGCCTTATCCCATCCACGATGGGAATCGACGCTATTGGCAAGTGTATCAATGGTTACTTTCCAAACTTCAGGAGGAGTCCAACCATGATGCGGGTAGCCCTGTATGCTCGAGTCTCCAGTTTGAGTCAGGCTCGGGAGCACACCATCGACAGTCAACTGGCCGAGCTGTATGCCTACGCCCACCAACAGGGCTATGAGGTAAACGAACACCTGGTGTTTCGAGACGAGGGGGTCTCGGGAAACGAATGGTGCCGTCCGGGGCTGAACCGGCTCCGGGATGCGATAGCGAGGGGGGAAGTGGACCTCGTCTTGTGCCATGAGCCCAGCCGACTGTCTCGCAATCTGGGAATCCAACAATGGCTTATCCAACAGTGGCAAGCCCTGGGGGTGAGCTTGATCTTTATCCATCGTCCTCCCCTGGCTTCTTCTGCTGAGGAGCAACTGTTGCGCAATATTGAGGCCTCGGTGGCCGAATATGAACGGGCCTTGTTGAGCGACCGAATGCAGCGGGGACGTCGGTATCGCTTGCAACAAGGGGAAACGGCTCCCTATCCGGCTCCCTATGGCTATTTCTACTGCCATGCGGAGCGGGGAAGCGGAGCGCAATGGAAAATCCTTCCTGCTCAGGCACAGGTGGTCAGGGCCATCTATCGAATGTATGTAGATGAACACCTCTCGCTGGGAGGGATTGCCCGGCGATTGAATGAACAGAACCTCCCCGGCCCCGGCAACAAAACCTGGAGGGCTACCACCGTGGGGCGCATCCTGAACAACCCGGCCTACAAGGGAGAGGCCTATTGGAGGCGGCACTATTACGACCCCGCCGCGGTGGGCAAACCCCGACGGCAGGGAAGAGGCCCGCTGCAACGCCCCCGCCCCCAACCCCGTCCTCCCGAAGAGTGGATCCGGGTGAAGGTGCCTGCCATCGTCTCGGCCGAGTTGTGGCAGCAGGCTCAACACCAACGGCGTCAAAATATCCGGCTGGCCAAACGCCACCAGCGATACACCTATCTGCTCCACGGACTGCTGGTCTGCGCCAGTTGTGGCAACACCCTCTATGGATGCCGACGCAAAGACCACCGTTACTATTACTGCCCCAATCGTGCCCAACATCCCCATACCTCGGATAGCCAACTCTCCACCTGGGTCAACGCCCAGGAAGTGGAAGAACAAATTTGGAACACCTTGAAACAACTCCTGCAACACCCTCAACTCATCCAACAAGCCTATAACACCTATCGAGAAACCCAACAACCCGCCGAAATCGTCCAACAATGGCAACAATACCAACAACACCTCCACCACCAACAGCAACGCCTCATCGATGCCTATCAACAAGGAGTCATCGAATTAGAGGAACTGGCTCGACGACGACAGCAAATCCATCAGGAACTTCAACACATCCAATATCACCTCAACGCTTACCAAGCCCAGAAGCAGACGACCTTAGCGTTGGATCAATTCATGGAGCGAATCCGAACTGCTCTGCAATCCACCGACCAAACTACCCAACAAGAGTTGATCCGACTGTTAATTGATCGTATCATTGTCAGTGACAAAGAACTGATCATCTATCATGTGATACCTACTACCACCGGTGTTCTATTGGAACACGCGCTACGTGA
>RFGJ01000147.1 GCA_003696665.1 Gammaproteobacteria bacterium
CCTCGCTTGTTTAAGCAGTGGAGCCTCGGCCTGTATCTTGGCACAGTGGCGTTGTTGATTCTCGTGCTGTGGATAGGGGATATTGGTAAAGGCGCCCAAAGATGGTTGGTTGTAGCAGGAATTCGGTTCCAACCATCAGAACTGATGAAGCTCGCGATGCCACTCATGCTCGCTTGGTTTCTTGACCAAAAACCGTTGCCGCCAGATCGTCAGCGCCTTGTCCTGAGTTTCCTTTTGATTTTTGTGCCCACTCTGCTCATTGCTTTGCAACCGGACCTTGGCACCAGCGTCCTGATAGCCATGACAGGGCTGTTTGTCATTTTCCTTGCGGGCATTTCTTGGCGACTGATTGCGACGCTCATCGGGGCCATCATTGTATACGCGCCCATTCACTGGGTGTATTTCATGCATGACTATCAGCGCCGTCGCGTACTCACCTTTCTCAATCCGGAGTCCGACCCGCTCAATTCGGGTTACCATATTATTCAATCAAAAATTGCCATTGGCTCAGGTGGCCTGGTGGGCAAAGGCTGGCTCAATGGCACACAGTCGCAATTAGATTTCCTTCCCGAGCGGCATACAGACTTTATTTTTTCTGTGATGGCGGAAGAATTTGGCTTTCTTGGCGTGGCAGCGCTGTTGGTCCTGTATTGCTTTGTCGTCGCACGCGCGCTCTATCTTGCGGTCCAAGCGCAGGACAGTTTTTCACGCCTGACGATGGGCGCACTGGCATTGACACTTTTTGTGTATGTTTTTGTCAATGTCGGTATGGTGTCAGGAATGCTCCCGGTGGTAGGGTTACCGTTGCCGCTCATTTCATATGGTGGCACCTCCATGGTGACCCTTTTGGCATCCATGGGCGTGATCATGTCAATGCATACGCATCGACGAATTACTTCGGAACTTTGATGGCGGGGACGATGAAACGAACACTACTCGGAATTTTTCTCACTCTATTTGCCACTTTGACAAACGCAAACGCTGAGCAAGAGGCCACCGAACCAATGGCTGCTTTCATTGCCAAGGCCGCGGAGCAAACGCCATTTTCAGCCGAGGAGGTTCGAAGCCTTTTGCAAAAGGCGCAGAAACGTCAAAGTATTCTCGATGCCATCGCTCGACCGGCAGAAGGCAAACCTTGGTATCAATATCGAAAAATCTTCCTGACGCCACAGCGCATCAATGCCGGTCTTGATTTTTGGCGCAAACATGACGCCACACTGCGCCGTGCAGAACAAACATTCAAAGTGCCAGCAGAAATCATTGTGGCCATCATTGGCGTCGAAACGTTCTACGGCCGGCATAAAGGCAGCTACCCAGTGCTGGACGCGCTCTATACGCTTGGTTTTCATTACCCGCCGCGTGCTGCCTTTTTTCGAAAAGAACTCATCGAATTTTTGCGCTTGACGCACGAAGAGGGCTGGCCGGCAAAATCTCCCTTGGGCTCCTACGCTGGGGCAATGGGTTACGGACAGTTCATCCCAAGCAGCTACCGACATTACGCCATTGATTTCGACGGCGACGGACACCGCGACCTCATCAATAATGAGATCGATGCCATCGGTAGTGTTGCGAATTATTTTCATCAGCATGGCTGGCGCTGGCAGGCGCCCGTCGTGGCGCCGGTACGGATGCGCACTTGGCAAGCGGCACAATTGGCCAGTCGCCGTATCACCCTCTCTACCAAAGTTGGCGAACTGGCACGATTGGGTGTTGAGCTGAAAAATGCGCAGCATTATGATCCCGAGACACTTGTGATGCTGCTGGCACTCCGCGAACAGGGACGAAAGCGATACTACGCTGGCTTCCACAACTTCTGGGTGATTACCCGTTATAATCGGAGTCCATTGTACGCTATGGCGGTCTATCAACTGGCGCAGGCGATTCGTGAAAAAAGACAACCATGAATAGACTGATTGCCGGAACCATCATTCTCCTATTATCGGGCTGCCAATCTTTGATGCCGCATCATCAGGACCGGGGGCCCGCACGGCCTGTGGATGTCTCTCATATCCCCGAACCAGTGCCGGTGGCTGAACCAAGAAGTCGCTATGGCAACCCAACGTACTACGAAGTCAACGGTCAGCGTTATTACGTCATGCAGACGGTGGAACACTTCGTACAGCGCGGCAAGGCAAGCTGGTACGGGGTGAAATTTCATGGCCGTCGGACCTCCAGTGGCGAGCCTTACAATATGTACGCGCTGACAGCCGCACACAAAACCCTGCCTTTGCCAAGTTATGTTCGCGTCACCAATCTGGACAATGGCAAACAATTGGTGGTCAAGGTCAACGACCGCGGGCCTTTTCACCCTGGACGAATCATTGATCTATCCTATGCCGCTGCGGTGCGCCTTGGATTCGCGGAGCAAGGAACAGCCAATGTTGAAATCGAGCTATTGACCCCCGAAAAGCCCACGCCGTTGGCGAACTCAACCACCAACCACACCGTACTGTACGTTCAAATTGGCGCATTTCGCGACACGCGCCATGCGAGAAAATTAGCCCTTGCCGTACTGGAAAAGTTCGGGAAACTCGCCGAAGTCAGTGCCGTTCAGGCCAACGACACCATGCTTTACCGGGTGCGTCTGGGGCCATTTAAAGATGCGTCTGCTGCCCAACAGTGGCAGCTCGAATTGACCAAAATCGGCATTCAAAATGCGAAAATCATCACCGAACAACGTGCCGAAACAAAGACAACCACGACAAAGGCATGAAAGAGGAGTCTAAATTGGGTAAGCTTGACAACCAAC
>RFGJ01000148.1 GCA_003696665.1 Gammaproteobacteria bacterium
GATGCCCGGGCCGCATGCGACGGGGAGTAGCGCAGCCTGGTAGCGCACCTGCTTTGGGAGCAGGGGGTCGCTGGTTCGAATCCAGTCTCCCCGACCAATTGCCGGGTTGTGAATTTCACCCGACGCACTAGTGGGGACTTGAAAAAGCCAAAGATCGTGATAGGCTTCCCATCATGGGAGGAGGGTTCCGCGGAAAACGTATTCGTGATCCGGTGCACGGGCTTATTGTCTTCGAACAAGGCAATAAGCGCGATGAACTCGCTTGGGAGCTGCTGAATACGCCCGAGATGCAGCGCCTTCGCCGTATCCGGCAGCTCGGCGTCTCCGAGTTCGTGTTTCCGGGGGCTACGCACTCGCGCTTCGCTCACTCCCTCGGTGTCTATCACACGGCCAAACAGCTCGTGGAGATCATCAGGCGGGAACTTCGCCGTCAAGGCAAGGAAAATGAGTTCGATCAAGATAGGGCCGACGAAGCCGTTCTCGCTGCCCTGCTGCACGACGTCGGGCATGGTCCCTTCAGCCACGCTTTCGAACATGCGCAAAAGGCACGAGGCATCAACAAGAGGCATGAGAAGTGGACAGCCGAAATCATCACCAACCCCAACGGCAAGATATCGCGGATTCTCGGTGAAGATCGCGCCCGGCGCATTGCTGACATGCTGCAGGCGGAAGACCCGCAGGATATCTACCACGCCGTGTTTTCGAGTTCGTTCGATGCCGACCGCCTAGATTACGTTCAGCGCGACCGCATGATGACCGGCACGCATGCCGGCCATATCGATTTCGATTGGCTTCTGGATAATCTGCGTGTACGAGAGATAAATCTCGGACCACCTGAGGATGAGGAAACAAGACAGGCGCCGACATTCTGTTTCGACCCGCGGGCACGCCCGGCAGCCGAACAGTTCCTTCTCGCACGCTACACCCTTCATGAGCAGGTCTATTTCCACAAGACCACCCGCGCGATGGAGGAGGTCATAAAGAGGCTCTTCCGCCGCCTGGGGGAACTGGCCGAATCATCTCCGGAAGCAACAGGGCTTCCGAAAGATCACCCCATTTTGAGATTTTTCACATCAGATCGGAACGATATCGAATCCTACCTGGCTCTGGATGATTTTCTGATCATTTCGTCGCTGCCTTTGCTCTACAGTGCAGAGGATGATGTCATTCGTGACATGGCATGCCGTCTGCGTAATCGCACACCCCCGAAGCCCTTGTGTGTGGGAACTGAATTTGGTAGCGACCAGGGCAGACAGCGAAGGGTCGTTGAAAGAATAAACGAAAAATTTCACTCCGAGATTAAAAGTCCATATAGAAAGGTCGCAGAAGATCAAATAAAATTATCTATATATTCTACTGTAGGGGAAGATGAAGAAAGGGCATTCAAGAAAATCCACATTATAGATGGGCAGAAACGTGCGAAAGAAATAGCGAATGAGGGCATCTCGAGATTGATTTGGTCGATGGCAGATAAACCTAAGGAGTTGATAAGATATTATTTCTATGATGAAAGCACGCGTGAAGAAGCGCGTAAGCTGGCGGGAGGGCGAAGGCGATGACGGACGGCGCATTCGTGGCGGCTCTTGTGAAGGCTGCCGGGGGCAGGCTTGTCGGGCGCGTGCGGCTGCAAAAAATTGCATATCTCCTTCAGCAAGTCGGGCTGGAAGAGGTGAGGGACTTGGAATGGAGCTATCATCATTACGGGCCGTATTCTGAGAAACTCGACGAACAACTGATTTTTGCCAAGCTTTTTAATTTGATAGATGAAAAGCGCAGGCCTCGAAGTTCGGATGGAGCGCTCTACAGCATTTTTGAACTTGGCCAAGGCGCCAAGAAGAAAGTGCCGGAACTTCCAGAAAATGGGAGGCACTTGGTTCAACGTCTGCGAGACGAAGACTCGATCATCTTGGAGCTGGCGGCAACCGCACACTGGCTGTCTGAAAAAGAGCAAATAGCGGACTGGAGGGAAGAACTTCACCGACGCAAGACGTGGAAGGTGGAAGATGGGCGATTGGAAAAGGCCCTTGAGCTGTTGAAGGACCTTGGGCTGCCACCGGTTGCGGAGGCCCAAGCAGCGACAACACGGTGAACAGTGCGTGGTAAGGGTGACGTCGCCGCCGACTCCTGCTTCTGGAACCCTTGATCGCGAATGACGGCGAAGTCTTGGAGCATGGTTTCGCCGTCATGCAAGCTTTAGAACAATCGTGGTATCGGCCCGGTTGCTGGCGGCGGACCTGACGCTGAACTTCAAGCTGAATCAGTGAAAGCTTTTCAACGACTTCCTCGCGGTTTGTCGTCCGCAGAGAGCGCTTGAAATGCATACCGGGAAGAAGATGCCCAACCTCTTTCGGCCAGCGGATGCACATGTGCCGACGTTACCGATGCGTATTTGACAGCGCGTTCTCTGCACATCTTCCGCGGGGTGATGTGCGTCACCCGCGCCGGAAAAGGAGCCAGATCATCAGCCTAGATGGGCTCTTGGTGGATGGTGCCCAGGAGAGGACTCGAACCTCCACGGCCGCAATGGCCACTGGTACCTGAAACCAGCGCGTCTACCAGTTCCGCCACCTGGGCTCATGGTGA
>RFGJ01000149.1 GCA_003696665.1 Gammaproteobacteria bacterium
CGCTCGAAGGATTTCATCCGGCCGATCTGGGCCGCACGGCACGCCTGCGCCTGTACGATGCGCCGGGCCGCCTGCTCGAAACGCAGTCCCTCGGCCTGGGCAGAGAGGTGGCCTACGTGCCGATCCACGCGCTGCCACCGGGCCTGTACGCGATCGAGCTGCAGACCGACCAGCGCGTCTATGTCGCGCGGCTGGTGGTGCAGTAGCCATGGCGACGTTTTTTTGAAAAAGCAATAACTTTGACTCATGGATAATTCAACTACCCATACGAGATTCACGATCTTCGGGGTGGTTGGTGAAGCTTTGTCAAGAATATAGTGCTGTTTCTTCGGAACCAAGATAAGCCAAAGGGGGTGATCTATGCCGGCCTATTGCTGGGAGCAATTCGATTTGTCGTTATATCAGAAAAGTTCTTACAACCATATCTGAAAGAAGATTTCGGGGTGCCAACTATTGCCAAGACTGCGGATATTTGATACAGGAAAAGTTTGGTGTGAGATTTTTTTCCTTATGTCATGTTTTGTTTTGTGTGTTTGTTAAACTTTGTTTACAAGTAAATTAAGATGGTTTTGGCTAAGGCCGACGAAGAGTGCAGTGTGCCTTTCTGTTCTGGCAGGCTAGTTTAGCTAAACGCTGGCAGAGTAGAAGTTACTCTGCTACCGGCATGTGTCCAACATGCGATTCAGGCGGAGTACAGTGCAGGTGTTGTTAGGTGGAGGGAGAACAAAAGAACAGATCATTTGAAAGATGATTTATGGCTAAGAATATTAGGCTGTTGAGTCCACTTCGATACCCGGGTTCCAAAAAACGCCTTTCTGATTACATATGCGATACACTTTTACAGAATAATTTTACTCCCTCTCTTTATGTTGAGCCTTTTGTTGGCGGTGGAAGCGTTTTTCTTAAGTTGCTTCAAGAAGATTTGATAGAAAAGGCTGTGTTGATAGATAGGGATCCATGGGTGGCCAGCTTTTGGCGAACAGTTTTTTGGGATACCGATTGGTTGCTGAAGCAAATTGAAGAAGCAGTTGTCACATTAGGTGAATGGGAGAGGTTGAAAAATGGCAATCCAAAGACGACACGTGAACGAGCATGGACATGTTTATTCCTTAACAGGACCAGTTTTTCTGGAATCTTGGAAAAAACCGCAGGGCCGCTTGGAGGGAAATCTCAAAAAGGTCGTTATAAAATAGATTGTCGCTTTCCTCGCGAGACTTTAATTAGTCGAATTAAGAATATTAGCAAATATAGAGAAAAAGTGTTTGCCATTCTAGATTTGTCATGGAATGATGGGCTTGTTTGGATAAATAATAAACAGAAAAAAGGGGTTTTGCCAAGTGATCGGGTGTTTTACTATTTTGATCCACCTTTTTTCAACAAAGCAAGTGCTTTGTATCGTTATTATTTTAATAATGGAGACCACCGTCGATTACGCGATGCCCTTTTACAACTCACTGATAAATGGATTCTCAGCTACGATTCAGCCGAGGAGGTAGAGGAATTGTATGGCACTGCCTTGCGTCATCGCACCAACGGCGCGAAGAAACACAGCATCGAAACACTTTACAGTGCATCAACCATGCAGGAGCGAAAGAAGGGAAAAGAAGTTATTTTGTCAAACTTTGAATACCTGCCACCTCTCGAAAGGAGCTGAGAAAACTGAGTAGATAGACGACCATTGCAAGTACAGGTGTTTTAGCAATTTTTGACCTTCGACGGGGTATAAACGATGACATGATATTCCAGAAAAGAGGTTCAATAAGCGAGTAGCAATGAAAAACATCAATCAAATTCTCCGGAACGGTGACTTAGCCCAATTGATCCAGCTTGAGTACTTCGTAGGCTGGGTATATGCCATCGACTACGAGTTTGCCTACGTGATGACCAATGATCTGTGGAAGCACCAGGCCCACGGTATTCCCCATAACTGTTTCTTGGTCGCTGCCTCCTTCAATCCGGAGTCGATGGCCCAGGTCCCAGAGGCAGAGAAGGAAGTAATCCTTCTGCGCGTCGTTGGCTCCGCCAAGTTGCCTCAAGACGACGACTTGGTGCGTACCAAGATCGACTTCTTCAAGGATCATAAAGAGGTTTTTGGCAGCGACGACAGACAGCTTGATGATCTTACCTTAAATGAACTCCAGTTTGGCGGTCTGCAATGCCGGGTGCTGGGCACTTTCTTCGTCGATAATGGGGAGTTGTGGCTGGGAAGCGACATCGAATCTTTTGCCTCGGCGACCAGACTCAACGTGTATCGCCCTCACGGAAAAGCCTTGGAGACCATCGTCAACTATGTGGATCCTATTCGTCGGGATGCTGCCATTGAGATGGCAGAGCAGTTGGGACTGACCGGCGAGATTCAACCATTCGAGATTGGCACCGTACGCTACACATCAACAGACCGACTTCACCGTCGAACTGCCGCTTCACCCCCAGTTCCTGTCACGGTCCAGCCGGCCGATTTTCTGGGACGTCGCACCGCGGTGTTAGGTATGACCCGCACGGGCAAATCCAACATGATCAAGCAGCTTGTGTCCGTCGTGAAGCGAGTGGCCGATGAGAGCGGTGCCAAGATCGGGCAGATCATCTACGATATTAATGGTGAGTACGCCTATGCCAACCAGCAGGATAAGGGTGCCTTGGCCGATATCTATCCTACTGACACGGTGCGCTATCGGATGTTGCCGGCGGTAGGATTCAGGGAGTTGCGCACCAATTTTTATGACCAGCTCAACGAAGGGTTCGGCATTATTCAGCGAGAGCTGGAAGAAGCCAACCGGGTGACCACTGACTATGTACGCGCCTTCGTGAATCTTTCTCTAGACCGGCCGGACGAACGGGAAACCGGGGAATTTAAGCGTTGGCAGGTGCGTGTCGCGGCCTACCAGACCTTGCTCTACGTTGCGGGTTTTGCGCCGCCGAAAGATTTTAAAGTGAAATTTGAGGCAAACGCCGACATCAAAGAAAAAGTGAATGCGCAGGCACGCGAGAAACTCCCTGATCCAAAAGTCGGCCTGACCTTAGAACAGGCAAAGCACTGGTTCTTGGCCCTGCGAGAGGTCAATCAAGCTCAAACGCTCAAAAGTTCATCCGGCAAGGACTGGGTCGACGACTCCCTCCAAACGCTGCTCAACATGATTGCTCAGCGTCAGGGGAACACCTTCATTTCCGGCCATCGCATTTTGGCGGATGCGGTACGCTACCATGCACCGACACGTACCACGGAGGTTGCGGATGAAATCTACGAACTGCTCAAGGAAGGCAAGATCGTTATCCTTGACCTGTCAGTGGGCGACGCGCGTATCCGGGAGAAGATCAGTACCCGTATTGCCCAGAAAATTTTTCAGTCGTCCATGAACATTTTTGTTCAGGGCCAGACGCCGCCCAACATAGTCGTCTACATCGAGGAAGCCCACAACCTGATCGGCAAGGGCATGGATTTGACCGAAACTTGGCCACGGCTGGCCAAGGAGGGCGCGAAGTACCGTATCAGCTTGGTCTACGCCACACAGGAAGTCTCGTCCATGCACCCGAACATCCTGGCCAACACCGAGAACTGGTTCATCACCCATTTGAATAATGCCCGAGAGATCAGGGAGTTGGCTCAGTTTTACGACTTCGATGATTTCGGCCAATCCCTCAAACGGGCTCAAGACGTAGGGTTTGCGCGCGTGAAAACCCTCTCAGGTCCCTTCGTGATACCTGTGCAAATCGACAAGTTCAACCCAGAGATGGAGCGACAACGAGTTAAAGAGGCTCAAGCGCGCCGGCAAAACGTGACAAAATAAAAGATCTGACATGCCATATAAAGGTGAGTTCGCCAACAAGACGGCCCACATAGATTTCGTCAAGAATCCAGACGTGCGTGCCTTCTTAAAGTCATGTGAGTATCTGACGCAGCCGTCACCGGAGGAGGCCAAACGCATCGTCGCCCCCTTTCGTGAGCCCCCTCGGCCTGCGAATATCTCCCTGCCGGCTCATGTCTTGGCCGTAGACGGCAGTCCCCATGAGGCGAGTCACGATGCGCTGCTCCCCAGTACCAAGATTGGCTTTATCAAGATTGGGGCGGTACTATTCAGTTTGCATGAGTATGGTTCTTTGCGCAGTGGGCGCTATGTGGATCCGTTTAGGGTCGCCAGGCTCCAAGACAACAACGCATCTTTAACATTTGTAGTACCCAGCTCTAACATCCGAATCCGTGGTAAGAAAAGTGTCCGCGACAGCTTCCGAGCAGCTCTGGACGCTCAGTTCTTGGCTGAAGCCACACGATTTGATTCCGACAACTTTCACACCAGTCTCCGCTCCACTCTCTTTCACCTTGCCCATCGCCGCCCTGATGATATGGGCACTGGTGATCCGTTTCGCCTGAAGCTTCACAAGTGTCCGACTTGTAAGAAGGGGCCTATTGAGCTTGAGGACAAGCCAGAACAGCAATATTGCCCACATTGTGAAGCTGAAGTTTATCCCACAGACTGTCTGCGGCTCTGGGAAGAAATCAACGATTATCAGTCTAACCAATTGGCCATTACCCGTCTCATGATGTTGTTGGAGCATTTGCTCCCCATCCATTACATGCGTTTCATCGCAGAAAAAGATTTATCTGCCTTGAGCAAAATGGCCTTTTTCGTAGATGGTCCCTTGGCTATCTTCGGTACGGCTGCTTGGCTTCACCGCAGCATCATGGACTACTTGGCTGAGATGCGTAATCGGCTAGGTCGCCCTGTACTCATGATCGGACTGGTGAAGACTGGCCAAGTTGTAGATCACGTGAATTTATTGGATCGGTTCATTCCGAAAAATCGGCTCTTGGCTATCGACGACGACTATCGCTACAAGTATATCTTGGCTGGCCGAGATCCCGCCGGCAATGGCTTCGGCTACGAGACCTATTACGGCCAAGATTTCATCCTAAAGACCCAAAGCGGTCGCACGTTTGTCTTCTGTCTGCCCTATCCTTTCCCGAATAAAAACTTGCCAGGAACCTCATTTTTGGAGAAGAAGGTAGAGTGGGATCAATATCCTCAGTTGGCTACTGTCGTGCATCTGATCGAACAATTGGAGAGTGACCTATACCGCAATGCCGTAGTACCGATTGCTTTGGCTCATCGCTATACGGCCATAAGCCTGAGACCGGGTGGTAAGGTGCTTGATTTGTTGTTAAAGAAAAATTTGGAGTAAAACTGTGGATTATCGACGTGCGACCGTTAGCACGGTATAGTCTTCAGTATTTAGAATGCTTATAGCAATAAGAAATCTTACACATAGCCCAACCTGAGAAAGGCATTTTGGGATCCACACATCGTTCCTACCAAATATGAAGTCAGCGAAATTTGCTTGACGAGATAAAAGTCTGCTCTACCACCCAGCGGGGATAGCCTTTCAAAGGCTCTATAGCCGAGAGAGACCATCGCGGCTTCGCAAGCGTTACCAATCCTTGCTCGGACGTCCTTTGCGGCCGGTGCCTTTGCGCAGCTTTTCGAGTACTTTCTGCTCTTCGCGGCTCATGATTTCGAGCAGCTTGCGGGCCTCTTCGCGCGTCAGGTCCTGCGGTTGGCCCTGGGGCTGTGCCTCGGCCG
>RFGJ01000150.1 GCA_003696665.1 Gammaproteobacteria bacterium
ACTCAGCGGTACCTCGACCGTATTCAGAATGTCATGTGTATCTTTCGAATTTTCATCTAGGTACAACAGGCCAGTGGCAATTTCTCCATCCTGTCGGCACGCTTCCATATACTGAATGGCTTTGAGCCGATCTCGCACATCCAGATCGGGAGCGGCTTTTCTAAGCGCCAACTGTGTCCCATCGTGCAACTGCACCATCTCCACTGTGCCTTCTGACTGCTCCAATGTAATGGTTTCTCGCGGCGGCACCAGATCAATAGTGCCTGTGGCTTCCATGTGGTCACGCACCCAATCATAGCTCTTAGTAGAATTGGGTGTGTTATTGAAAGTCACACACGGTGAAATCACATCTATCAGCGCGAGTCCATGATGATGCATCGCCGCTTTGAGCAAAGGCACCAGCTGGCGCTTGTCACCACTAAAACTGCGCGCCACAAAAGTTGCCCCTGCCTGAATGGCCAGTGCACACAGATCAAACGACTCAAAAGGATTGGGTGTGCCTTTCTTGCTGACCGAGCCCCGATCTGCCGTGGCCGAATCCTGTCCTTTGGTCAGCCCGTAACATCCATTATTCATCACAACGTACACCATGTTGAGATTACGCCGCACCACATGCATGAATTGGCCCATGCCAATTGAGGCCGTGTCGCCATCACCCGACACACCAATATAAATGAGATCACGGTTGGCCATATTGGCGCCTGTGGCCACAGAAGGCATTCTTCCGTGCACCGAATTAAACCCATGCGAACGGCCTAAATAATAAGCCGGTGTTTTGGAGCTGCAGCCAATGCCTGACAGTTTGGCCACGCGATGCGGCTCAACCGGCAACTCAAAACAGGCTTGTGCGATGGCGGCTGAAATTGAATCATGTCCACAACCGGCGCACAGCGTGGATAAAGCGCCTTCATAAGCACGCTTGTCGTAGCCCAACGCATTTTTGGGTAGCTCGGGATGTCTGAAATTCGGTCGAAAGTAGGTCATTGCACAACCTCCGTGCGCTGCTTGTCCTCGGTCGCAACGGCCATGGCCGCCTCCAAAGCCTCCTGAATAAAGCTGGCCGTTATCGGTTGGCCGTTATAATGCAGGATAGGCGTCAGGTGTGATGGCGACACACCAAGTTCATTGACCAATAAAGTGCGCATTTGCGCATCTCGGTTCTGTTCAATCACAAAAACCTGTTCATGCTTTTCGATAAATGCACGCACGTCGTCAGAGAATGGAAAGGCCCTTAGGCGCATTTCATCCAGCATTACGCCTCGTTCTGCCAGTTTCGCCATGGCTTCACGCGCTGCATCTGTCGTGGTTCCAAAATACACCACCCCTACGCGGGCATTTCGTTCCACGATTTCTGGTGTGGGCATCAGTGTCTTGGCGGTCTCCCATTTGCGCGCCAGTCGCTCCATCGAACGCTGGTACGCATCACTGTCCTCGGTATAGCGGGCAAATTCGTCATGGGACGAGCCACGCGTGAAGTACATACCCTTTTCCGGATCAGTGGCCGGCAAAGTACGGTAACCAATGCCGTCACCATCGACATCCTGATATCGCCCCCATGGCTGTTTGAGTTCACGAAGCGCTTCGGCATCCAGCACCTTCCCTCGATCGTATTGTCGCTGGTCATCCCATTGGAGCGGTTCACACAGATGATCATTCATGCCCAAATCAAGATCGGACAATACAATCACTGGTGTTTGTAAGCGATCAGCCAAATCAAAACTCAAGGCCGTCATCTCAAAACACTCAGTCGGCGTGGCCGGTAACAAAAAGGGATGCTTGGTGTCGCCATGCGATGCATAAGCGGCAAGCAGGAGATCGCCTTGTTGCGTCCGGGTTGGCATGCCGGTGCTCGGTCCCACACGCTGGACGTCGATCAATACGGCTGGAATTTCCGCAAAATAGCCTAAGCCCAGAAACTCGCTCATCAGAGACACACCAGGGCCGGAGGTGGCGGTAAATGCACGCGCGCCCATCCACGTCGCCCCCATGACCATGCCCATCGCCGCCAATTCATCTTCTGCTTGGACAATCGCGAAACGATGTTTACCAGTGTCAGAGTCAATACGCAGTTGACGACAATATTTTTCAAAGGCATCCACCACCGATGTGGACGGGGTGATCGGATACCAAGCCGCCACTGTCGCACCACCGTAAATCGCCCCAAGCGCGGTGGCCGTGTTGCCATCCATCATTATTTTGTTGCCAACTTTATCAAGTGGCACCACGCGAATTTGACAAACGTCAGCATAATGCTTCGCGGCATAATCGTAACCCAGTTGTAACGCATGATGGTTTGGCGCGATCAGTTTTGGCTTTTTCGCAAATTGCCGCTCAATGGACTGAAAGAAGACCTCCAAGCCAATGTCCAACAACGACGCCAATGCGCCAACGTAAATAATGTTTTTGAATAACTGCCGTTGGCGGGGATCGGAAAAATTGGCATTCACGAGCTCGGTCAGTGGAATGCCCATCACCACGATGTCATCACGGGTGAAGTCAGGTGGCAGCGGCTTGGTGCTGTCGTATATGAAATAGCCGCCTGGCAACAAGGTTTCGTAGTCTTGTTTCAGTGTTTGACCATTAATGGCCACGACCATATCCACGCCACCACGCCGTCCTAGGTAACCCTCCCCAGACACGCGCACTTCGTACCAGGTCGGCAGTCCCTGAATATTTGAAGGAAAGATATTTTTGGGGCTGACAGGCACGCCCAATCGGTAGATTGCTTTGGCAAACAGATTATTGGCGGAAGCAGAGCCGGTGCCATTGACATTGGCAAAGCGAATGACAAAGTCATTCACAGCTTGAATCGGTTTCATGGGTTCATCCTGCTTTAGTCACGCTATACAAGAACTTCTGCATGTCCCACGCCGAGGTTGGACAGCGCTCAGCACAAAGACCGCAGTGCAAACAAACGTTTTCATCTTTCACCATGACGCGCCCGGTCTTGAGTGTGTCCGACACATAAAGTGGCTGGTCAAGGTTACGTGCCGGGATAATGAGACGTTCACGCAGTTCAGACTCCTCAGCGTTTTCAATAAAGTTGATACAGTTGGTCGGACAAATGTCGGTGCATGCGTCACATTCAATACAACGTTCTCGATCAAAAACGGTTTGCACATCGCAGTTGAGACAACGTTCAGCCTCAAGATAGGCTTGCTTTCTGTCAAAGCCAAGCTCAACTTCAAGATCCAGCTGCTTAAGTGATGCTTCTTTCGGCGCATGCGGTACCTGATAACGATCGTCATCGACCACATGCGAATCATAGGTCCACTCGTGAAAGCCCATTTTTTGGCTGATTAAACTCACTTGCGGCGCCGGACGATCATGCACATTCCGCCCTTCACAATACAGATGAATGGATACCGCCGCCTGGTGTCCATGTGCCACCGCGGTAATGATGTTCTTCGGCCCGAACGCTGCATCGCCGCCAAAAAACACGTTCGGGAGCGTTGATTGCAAGGTCGTTTCATCCAGCACCGGCAAACCCCAATCATTAAACTCAATCCCGATGTCACGCTCGATCCATGGAAATGCATTTTCCTGACCAATGGCGATCAGCACATCGTCACAGGGCATGGTCACCAGGGGCTCCCCGGTCGGAATCAGGTGACGCTTACCCGTTTCATCATATTCAGCGCGGACTTTTTCAAATGTCATACCTACCAGGCGGCCATTTTCCACCACAAAGGCCTTAGGCACATGATTGTCGATAATCGGGATGTCTTCCTTGAGCGCATCTTCTATCTCCCAAGGCGATGCTTTCATTTCGGCGCGTGGCGAACGAACGACGACACGCACATCTTCCCCCCCCAGTCGTCGCGCCGTGCGGCAACAGTCCATTGCCGTATTTCCGCCCCCTAGCACCAACACGCGGCGACCAATGCGTTTCACATGGCCAAATGCCACACTGGCCAGCCACTCAATGCCAATATGTACATTGGCATCCGCCTCCTGACGGCCCGGCAAGTTGGCCAGATCGCGCCCACGCGGAGCGCCGCAACCAACAAAAACCGCATCATAACTCTCTTGGAGCAGCGCTTTGAGGCTATCCACGCGTTTTTGAAAGTGCGTGATCACCCCCATGTCTAGGATATAACCCACCTCCTCGTTGAGAACGCGCTCAGGCAACCGAAAGCTCGGGATCTGGCTACGCATAAAACCGCCTGCTGCTGCCTGCTCATCATAGAGATGCACTTCATAACCAAGCGGCATCAGATCACGCGCCACCGTCAAGCTCGCTGGCCCAGCCCCAACAAGGGCAACTTTCTTACCATTCTTCTTTGTCGGTATCGCTGGCAATCGTTTTCGAATGTCGGTTTTGAAATCGGCTGCCACTCGCTTGAGACGACAAATGGCCACCGGCTCTTCGTCCACGCGTCCACGCCGGCAAGCTGGCTCACATGGACGGTCACAAGTGCGCCCCAATACCCCAGGAAATACGTTAGATTCCCAATTCACCATATAGGCGTCGTCGTAACGGCCTTGG
Source organism: Gammaproteobacteria bacterium (assembly GCA_003696665.1). Classification (NCBI taxonomy): domain Bacteria; kingdom Pseudomonadati; phylum Pseudomonadota; class Gammaproteobacteria; species Gammaproteobacteria bacterium. Next base: position 4,490 of record RFGJ01000150.1, read on the forward strand.
GCGATCAATCGGATATATTCTGGTACCGGCGTATGGGCAGGACACGCATATTGGCAATCAATCACGCGGTGAAAATACTCTGGATCACGAATGTCGGTCGGTTTCACAATTCAAGAATCCCTGGTTGTCACTGCACAAATAAAGTAAAGCCCCTCAAAGAAGGGCTTCCATTGTAAACGATTTTATTGTACTGCGATACGTTACGTCCAATGATGGTATGCGTTTAGAGCGGATTGCCGCTCCACCATGGGTCAGGGCCGCAACCGAGTGCCGTGGGCCTACGTTAGCACGGCTTACCTGTGTCGCTCCCCCTTCCCGAAAGCCTGAGGCACGGCGGGCAACGACCGTGCCACAGGCTTCATATGGTCAATCTAAGCCGCGACTCCACAATAAACGAATGACTAATAAAGAATACGAGCGCGAATGGTGCCGGGAACGGCTTTCAAATCATGGAGGATGCTCTCATCAGATTGGCGATCAATGTCTGTGACCACATAGCCAATGTGTTTTGATGTTTGTAAGTACTGACCAACTATATTGATATCTCGCTTCGAGAACAACTCGTTGATCTGGCTGAGCACCCCTGGCTGGTTGTGGTGAATATGCAAAATACGAAATGCGTTTTCTTGTTGCGGCAGCCCGACCTGTGGGAAGTTGACGGCCCCGGTGGTGGTGCCGGTGTTGCTATACGCGATGAGTTTTTCCGCCACTTCTATGCCGATATTGGCTTGGGCCTCTTGGGTACTGCCGCCGATATGAGGCGTTAGCAGGACGTTATCGAATTCACATAGTGGCGATTCAAATGGTTCTTGATTAGAGGTCGGCTCCTTAGGGAAAACATCTATCGCCGCGCCCCGCACATGTCCACTTTTTAACGCATCGACAAGTGCGGCCACGTCGATGACATGGCCGCGTGAGGCATTGATAATCGCCACGCCAGGTTTCATCATGGCGAGCGTTTCAGCATTCACCATATGGCGGGTCTCAGGTGTGGCTGGCACATGAAAGGTCACTATCTCAGCGCCGTTGACCGCCTCTTCGAAACTTTGACAACGCACAGCATTGCCCAAAGCCAATTTGTTCGCAATATCGAAGAAGCGAACACGCATCCCCAAAGCTTCCGCCAAAACACCCACCTGCGAACCGATATGACCATACCCAATGATCGCGACTGTTTTGCCTCTGACTTCATACGCATTGGCCGCAGACTTCAGCCATTGGTGGCGATGTGCCGCAGCATTTTTTTCGGGAATGCCACGCATAAGCATCACCATTTCAGCCACGACCAATTCGGCAACGCTTCTTGTATTGGCAAACGGCGCATTAAATACAGGAACGCCCCGCTTTTCAGCTGCCTCAAGATCAACCTGATTGGTGCCGATGCAAAAACAACCGATCGCCAGTAGATTCGGTGCGGCCTCAAGTATCTGTTCCGTCAGCTGCGTCCGCGAGCGGATACCGATAAACCGCGCGTTTTTCAGGACAGTTGCCAACTGTTCGGGCGGTAAGGCTTTTTCGTAACATTCGACATGTGTATAGCCGTCTGCTTCAAACATGTTTTTCGCATTAGGATGAATCCCCTCAAGCAAAACGACCTTCATTTGAGACTTGTTATAGGAGGTTCTTTTCATCGCGGTTCATCAGGTTTGTGGGCTCTTTGACAGCATACGATGAATCTGGCGCGATGAAAAGAGGTCAGACCAGAAGGCCTGCCTGAGCAGGCCTTCTGGAAGCACACGTTCAACGCCTTCCGTCGGTAATGCCTTCTGCTTTGATGGAATTTGCCATAGAGTCTTGCTTGGCATCCTCCAAAGCATCAACAGCCTGGCGCCGTTCTTGCTCCCACTCTTCTTGTGTTTTGCAGATGGTCCGACGAAAATGAGAGCCGACACTGGCCATCCGTCGACAGCGAAGCTTGCCCTGATTGGCATCGGCTTGCGCCACCGTTTTCGTTTCTTCCGATGGCGACTTCGTCACTTGTGGATTTTGGGCACAAGCCGCAAGCCCTAAACTGATAGAAGCCACCAAGGCTATTTTGAATTTATACATTCCCTGACTCCTTTATGTTTCAATGTCTCATCATCCGTGGCGTGGCGCGACGAATGACCATGCTGATCTCAGTCAAGATCACACCTACACTATCACACCTTTTGCGACTCGGAAACGATATATTTTCGCCACATAACTTGGATTTTCGACAAATGATGTCACCTTTTCACAGAATGATGCTTTAGCCAAGTGGACAACATCAAAAGCCGCCACAAAACGAGGCTGTGTGCACGATTCGGCACCCGAGGAAGTTTGTCAAGCCACTGTTGCCAACGTTCTGCATCAATATTGAGATCGAAAAAATGTGTCAATCGTGACGAAACGGTAGCGGGTATCAGCCCGGTTTTTTTCATTTTCCAATGAAACTTGGGCCACTGCTGCAGCTCCAACGTCGTGAGAGGATTTCGATCATCAGACATCACATGAAGCAACGCATAGGGCTTGCCGCCTTCTCTTTTCAATGTGGCAGGCACCTGACACGACCATTGCAGCCATTCGTCAGATAGCAGGGATTGCTGCAATGCACCATCCCGCTCGGCAAACGCGGCCGCGATGGCTGGCGATTGGAAAGTCCCCGAAGACCAGCGCCATACCCAGTCAAGGAACGTCATTTGGTCGAGACTGGAGGTGGCCTTGATATGTCGTAACCAGCGCTCACCTTCACTTTGCAGCCAATCCATGGCAGCATCTTCAAGCCCACTGCGCACTGCCAACTGGAGGTACCGGCCAAGGCCGTCTTCAGAAACATCTGGTGCGCCAAAACGTTTCAGCATTTGCGCAACCAACGGCGTTTTACGATTGAGCACAGGACCACCGGCCAGTACGGCGTCAATTCCAACGGTTGTGGCAACCTGGCGTTGAGACTGACGCCCGACCGCCTGTGCCAAATAGGCGTGCACCGCCGTAATATCAGACACGGGCTGATGAAAGCCAGACGCGATTTCATCAAGCTGCATAAGCAGTGTTTCTGCTGTGAGCGGGACATGCTGATGCGGCACCCCATATCTCTCGGTCAATTGTTGGAGACGACGAGGAGGTCGGTAGTCCGCCGATATACTGATGGTCATGGGCTCAAAAACCCCTTCTGCCGCGAGGCGATCAAGCAAAATTTGATCAAGCGGAGAGCCTTGCAGCCACAATAGCCCTTGTTGCTTTTTATACTGCTCGACCCAATCATGCAGTTTTGTCTGGAATTGCTCGATCAGTGGTGCCGCCTCTCCATGCTCCAAATATGAAAAACGAGGCTGCCAGTAATTTTTCCGTACCCATTGTTTACCTTCGAATAAGATCATGCTAGCAGGCGGAATCGATTCTATGCCTTGCCAAAGGGTGAATGGCACCGGCACAACTCCCATCGCGAGAAACAAATGAACCGCGCGCGACTCAATGCTGGCTTCAGCGATTTCTGCCAGCGTGTCAGGCGACGTGGCGATACGCAAACGCCATCGCCCCGTTTTATCCGTCACCAAGTGGTAGTACAGTTTGTAGCGAGCCAGTCGGTCGGTGGCCACGATCAACCGTCGCCGCCGTGCATCCCACAACAAAAATGCAAATCGACCACAAAATCGTCCGGCCACGAACCGGTCCGCGTGCAGGTAGGTTTCGATCAATTGATGTGCCGAAATCACCTTTTGTCCGTGCGCATTGGTGGGCTGCCCCCATAAAATGGCGACCACGGACTCATGTTCGGCCACTTGCATATCTCGGTCATGTTGACACACCGAAATCTCCGGTGGCGCATCACCTTTGCCAATCAGCGTGACGAGCGTACGTTCCTGTTGATTGTTTTTCCTATTCACTGGAGGCGGGGTCTTGATTTCTTCCATAGCCATGCCCAAATCGCCATCAGACCGCTATCTTAACACGGTGTCATACACAGTGACTGTGGTACAGTCCACAAAGTGCCGATTTTCTCACTCTTCGACCCGTGCGTAATTTCTGCGAATTCGTTATAGTGTGAGCCCATTTTGGACATTACATGGACGCTCCGTGAAAAGCCACCAAACACTCGATGCCATCGGCCTACGTTGCCCAGAACCAGTGATGATGGTGCGTTTGACGTTACGCAAAATGGACACAGGGGAAGTGTTGCATGTGTTGGCCGATGACCCATCAACGACACGTGACATTCCAAAATTTTGTCGTTTCATGTCACACGAATTGCTCCGTGCTGAAACAGACTCGCT
>RFGJ01000151.1 GCA_003696665.1 Gammaproteobacteria bacterium
AGCGGCAGGTCGTAGAGACGACGACCCAGCACGTCGTACACGCGCAGGGCCGTGGGCCGCGTGGCGGCATCCCCCTGGCCGAGGCGGACAGTGAAGGAAGAAGCCGCAGGGCTGGGCCCGACAGAGAGCGTCCATTCCTCGCCGGGTGCTTCGCCGGGCGGCTCCAGATTCAGCGTATCGCAGGGACTGCCCTCCAGCGGGCCGAGGCGGTAGTTGGGGTACAATGGATTGAAAAAGTAATACTCATCTGCACCAATACAAGAGGGCGTGAAATAGTGTGGATAACAGATATCCGAGGCAGATGCGGGCTGGTCGGGATTGCGCAGCCTGAAATGAACATTCAGGTAGATGTCGAAAAGGTCTCCGTTGGGTGCAGGTACCAGCCATCCTGTTGGCAACATGCCACTACAATCTGTCGTTTTGTAAATTTCCTCGAAGGTGCTCTTGAAATCGGAAGCTTTCATGTCCCAACGTCCTACCCCTCGCGTACCAAATCCATACATATACCTTTCGGACGGCGAAAATGACATTGTCCAATAATATAGTAGTTGAGGTTCATTTATGCCATTGCAAAGGAAATTTCTTATAACGGCTGTCTGTATGGTGTCCACAAGCGTGATTTGCCCGCTACATCTGTCGAAGTGCATGAGCTTGGCCACCGGTTCAGGGTAATAAATGGAATAATCAATCAGGAAATCTCCTTCCGGAGAAGAAATGATTAAAGAATGTGCAGAGCTCCCAAGCGAATCCAAGTGGTTTTGTTGGAAGCCATCGATTGAAGACCAAATCTGGGTGACCACGCTGTCTCGATGGAGCAGTGTGGCGAGATAATTCATGGATTCAGGGGTTTTCTGTATGATCCACCAGTCCCGGCCGTTTCCATGTTTGATGGCTTGGAAAGAATAATGGAAAGAACCATGATTCAGGAAGCGATTTTTATATTCCACTCTTCCTTTTCCGTTGTTTTTGGACATGTCAATTTTTGTGATTTGCATGCCAGTAGAAGTTGGAATTCCATTGTTGTCAATAAACTGATGAAGAAGGTAGTAAACATAAGGGTTTTCCGTGTCGGGAATGCCCGTGAACGATGGCGTCGCGTAAGGAGGAATCATCCATGTGTCCTCAGTTGTATCTGCAATAGGGGCGCTGTCATTCAGTCCCGTACCGTTTTCCATAAGGGTATTGTCCCAGGAGGCAATTGCATTGCCGTTGGTGAAAAACTGCAAACGACCATGATAGTCGCTAATTGCCAAGGAGTGGGAAGAAAAAAAAATTACAGATCGGCTATCTGTAAACACTTCTACGGAAAAGGTGTCTTCTTCGAACTTCAGCAAGGCTCCCCGCCAATCGCTGTTCGGCGCCATGCCTATCCAATTGTAGTCGTATTTCTGTGCGAAAATCGTAGAGGCAATAAATAAAAAGACCGCAAAAAACAGGGGCTTGCACTTCATCGTTCGGATATTTTGAAAAAAGCCGGTGGCTGGACCGTGAGGGTCCGGCCAACCGGCAGGGGAATGAATCAAATTCAGTGTTGCACGACGAACTTGCGCGCGTGCACAGACTGTCTGGAAGTGATTCGCAGC
>RFGJ01000152.1 GCA_003696665.1 Gammaproteobacteria bacterium
ATGTTCACATTTCCTGTTGAAACAATCCTGTAAATGCCGGCACCAAGTGCGGGCGTTGCTGTTGAACCAGCAATCGTTGTGAGAACTGTCGTGGCTCCACTTCTCGGAAGCCTGAAACATTGAACAACACTGCCGGTTTCGTCTCGTGCGATTATACTCATTACCAATCTCCTTGTACTTTAATCATCCACCAAACCGCACGGGGACAACCCTGTGTGCGGTGTTTGTGAATCCGGTAGCCAAACGCATCTTGGCCATTCTGACATAGTCCTGGTACTGCTTTTCCCAAAAAGGAACAAGCTCATAGTTTGTCCAGGCTTTATGCGGCATAGAACCAAGAATGGCCTTTGCTTTTGCAGCAATGCCTTCCGAATATTCGTCCATAATGCCCTGATCAATCGTAGTCGCTGTGCTGGTCGGCCTTACGACAACCTGCAACGTGATTGTTTCCGTTGTGCTGGGCACCGGATAGAACCGAATCCTGCTTGGGCTTAATTGAATCCATGCCAATGGGGACGGACCTTTGGCCAACGTCCATCCTGGGTTGGCCTGGTCCATTTCGCGCCGCGTCACACTCTTTATTAGCTGACCATGAGAATTGAACACCCTTGATACCATAATAGGCAATTGGTCTACACCAACAGAAACCGCATATTCCGGCGTATCAACCGCAGTCTGAATTGCTGTTGCGTCCACTTCCCAGATATAGGTATCCTCGCAGAATGCAATTGCAGCCCGTCGAATTGCATCTTGGATGACAACATCCATGCAATCGCGCATTTCCGGCCTGACCAACGGCACCATATCCCACATGCTAGCCATCATTTACCCCTGATCCGGCACAACAATCGCCCCAGGCGATACGTTATTGGGGTTCACGGATTGCTCAGACTTGGTCTTCAATCCAAGGGAATTAAGGAACGCCTGATAATAACCGGCTGCACGATTCTCGTTTGCCGCAAACTCAGCATCCTTGCTGTAACTGCGATACATGATGTAATCGAGAAGCGCATTGGCGTAAATGTCATCAAGGGTGATTGTCCCTGTAATCGTCGCAACATTCGCCGGCGCTGCCGAATAAATCATTTCAACCGCGTTCGGCGTAGCTGGCGCCTGGGGATAGACATAGAACGTCTTTGGGTCGCGGCCATCAAATACATAATGGTCAACCTGACCATCAGCCGCCGCCGGCGATGAATGCCATGTAGGAATGGTGGAGTCCAGCACTTCCCGGTCAACCAAGCGCACAACCTTGCCCGGCGTGGTAAAATTGGGTGCCACTCCAGTCATGTTGCGCACAATGTCGATCAACTGAATGCCGGTTTGCGGAATACTCTGCTTCGTGCCCGGCACCAACTGTACAACTGCGTTCACTGAATATGCATTTGGCTTCAGCAATACAATTTCGCGCTGACCATCATTGAGCCAATCTAGGCACTCTTGGTCCGGCCAACGGACGCCGGTATCATCGTGAAACAGCTTTCTGGCCCTGGTAATTATTGATTGAGCGGTAATTGTGCCCATACGTCAACCCCTTCCAACACAAAAAGGGAGGCAAAAGCCTCCCATGCGTTGTTTTTACCTTACGTCAATGTTGAACCGTGGTTCTTCAACGGGAACGTTCTCACCCGTTTCAGGATCATGCTCAAAAAACGTGTATTTTGCGTTCTTCAGTACCCCATAAACTTCGCGTGGAACCTGAACCTCTACCCCTCGCCTGATGCGATAGGCATATCCATTGACACCTACATCCACGAACGGCGACTCATCCTTTTCTTTCGCAATGACGATTGTCACATGTTCGGTCTCTCTTGCCTCATCGCCGTGAGCATGGCCAATGGCCTCGACAGCATCCTCCGCACCAGATTCATCGGTATCAGCATCAGATTCAGCTTCAGCCTCAGCAAAATGCCTGGCCTGCTGTTCCAGATACAGATCAATCAACTGATCCTTGAGGAAATCATCAGGGTTGGCATCAATGCCGAAATTCTCCAACAACAATTCGCAAATCTTTGATTCGCGCATGCGCTTCAACTGCGCTTTCGATTTCTTTTTCAATTCACTCACTTCCTACCTCCGTTAATAAAAAAGGGGCCAACCCCGAAGGGTCAGCCCCATATCACGGCCTATCAGCTAGGCTTATGCGCTAGCAGCCACTTCAACGCGCACCATCCACAGATCATTGAGGATGGCCGCCGTCTGCATGGACTTCCAACCAGCCGTGCCGATCTGGGCCAGCGGGTCGCTGGACTGCGGACGGGGGTTAGAAATCAACGGCGTAATAGCGTTCTTGCCCTTGAGCGGTACGATGCCATAGGCATCACGGCCAACGATCAGCACAGGGTACACGTCCGAATTAGTGCCGGTCGTGGACAGCGTGTTGTTCGTGGCAGCAAGGCCGCCAGCATCGGCCCAAGGAGCAAACACCGTTGACGTGACAAAGCGCACGTCCTCGCACTTGCCGATCTCAGACTCAAACGGGGTCATCGAGCCGTAATTCTCAACCGGAACAAACCCAACCAAATCACGCACATCGTTTTCCACGTCGGGATGGATGAACGCGATATAAGCCGGCGCAACGTTCTCGGTGTTGAAGTTCGGCGTCGAACGAACAACCGACGTTACCTTACGGGCATTCTGCCGCTTCAAGGCGCGCACAGCCTTGCGCATCAAGGGCTTGGTGAACACCGTATTGACAGCCGTCCGTGCAGTGCCGTTTGCATAGATGACGTTGGTGCCCGCCTTCAGGATATTGAATCGGGCAATCTCGATCATCTCGGCAGCCTGCTCACCCAGAATATCCACGGTTTCGTTCAAAACCGGGTCCTCGTGGGTATCCATGATCACGTCAGTGATTTCCACATAGTCGCCATACTGCGTCAGCGTGGCCGTCACGTCCGTGCTGGTTAGCGTCTTGCCAGCAGGCTTGACACCTTCCGTCAGGGCATTCGGCGTAGCCGACAGGCTGTTATAGCGGCGGAACTTGGCCACCTTGGTTGAATTGTTCGGCAGCACATACGTCTGGCCGAATTTCTCAAGCACCAGATGCGGAACTGCGCGCTTGAGAAGCTTCTTTACCGCATACCCAGCGGTACGCGGCGAAATGTCACCATAGATAGTAGGCATTTCTCACTCTCCTTTTTATTGTGATTTTTGTTGAGCAATCACGTTCAAGCTGGCAACTCCCAACCAGAATCAAAATCATCAGGATCAGATGAGCCGGCCATATTCCCTACTCTCGAAGGGTAATTAGGCACAGCCTGACCTGCCTGCTTTTGCTGGTTGCGGCGTTTGCGCAACTTTTCGCGTTCTTGCTCGCGTTTTCGGTCCGACTTGAACCGATCAAGCATTGCAATGACTTCAGCGGTCGTCCCGCCCTGCTTGATTCGGATGAACTCCTGCGCGTCACGATATGGCAGACTCTCAATCCAGGCATCAATTTCAGGCACTATCTCCCGCCAGTCTGGATGCCTTTCGCTGATTGCAGCAATATGAGCCTCAGCTTCCGCACGTCGCTGCGCTTCCGTTACTGACTCAACCTTTTGTTCAACCTGACCGATAGCCTTTTGAACTTCCTGTTGGATCAGCTTCAACAACGGTCCGCGCATTTCCGGGAACTCGTCGAGAAACGCATCAATATCATCATCCCCAATATCCGTCAGGACATCTTCCTTATCCTGGTTACTGGTAGATGCTTCTATCTCAGCCTCTCGCTCCTTCAGGCGTTGCTCTAGCTCACGCAACTCCTGTTCCCGGCGCTTCAGCCGGCCTTCCCACGACTTGTACCGCTGGACATCCCCATCAGAAACATCCTCCGGCAATTCATCGTGCTCTTGCTGCCGTTCTTCCTCCGGTTCCGCCTCACCTTCAGATTCATCCTCTACAGAATCAAACTCATCTTCCGGTTCAGCATCGCCTTCGGAATCACCCATATCGTCGCCGGTTTCCTCGTCGGCGGCCTGATCGGTATCGCCTTCATCTACAACCGGCTCTCGCTCGTCATCATCATCAAATGCAGCGGAAAACTCCGCATCATCATCAATCAAATGCTCATCACTCACGTTTTTGCGCTCCTTCGGGCCAGCATTCCGCGCTGGTGTCCGTTATTTTTCCGGTGTCCTTGCGGGCCGGACATATCCCCTTACGTGTTCGGGGAATTCTGTCTAGGGCGTTCCTCATTGATCCGCTGCAGTAAATAGCGGACATTGCGAATTGCGCCCTGCAATCTCGTTTTGCCATCATGGTCATCCATATCAATCAACCGCTCAGTCCAGTCCTCGACGGCGGCCTCAAGCATGGAAATAAAAAGGCCACCGATTTTGGTGGCCCTTGCATCATGGCAATCGCGGATTAGATCATGTAAACTCATGGTGCTGCCTCCGGCAATGACATCGCACCTTGAGGCGCCTCATGCGCAGATTGCGCCATTGCTTGCGCCATTAATTGTGCAGCCATCTGCTGCACTTCATCCGCAATCTCTTGCGCCTTTTCCTCTGAAACCAGCACGTCTTCCGGCAATTCCAGCACCTTAACCTGTTCGCGTAGCAGCCTTGCGCGGTCCACAAACGCACCGTCGGTCGGGTTGGCGGTAGATTGTGCAAACGTCATCAGGTTTTGCGCACGCACTTCCCTGGCAACCAGGCTACTTGATCCAACTGCGCGTACCTGCACATCACCCTTGACATCATCAGGACCGAACATCATCAGCCAATCGTAAACTGACGTGATAAACGGCACGGTGATTCCTTCATCGAAATTGGCCACCACATCCTTGACCGTGACATTAGCTGCACCCATCAGCATCGACAGTCCACCTACCGTGCTGCCAACACCAGAATCAGCCTCTCCATGCATATAGCTAGGAATATTCGACACTTCGTCATTGAGCATTTTGAACATATTGAATAGGCTGATTAGCTCATTCAAATGCCCCTCGATGTTGGTTACATGAACGGCCTTGTGCCGTGCCTCATCGCCCTTTCCTCGCCGCAACCACGTCTTGAACGGATATATCTCATTGGCCTGCGGCACATGCGCCGGATCAATCAAATCAATGTTGACTTCGACTTGCGGACCAGCGGAAATAGCAGCATTGTCCACAGCAGCACGAATTGCGGAATTGGCTAGGTCTTGGGTATCACGAATAGCATCCGGCACACCTAGCCCGAACACCGACGTCTCATCTTCCTCGAAATGGTATTTATGGAACACATGCCGGGCGCGGTCGCTAGGATGCAGTGCAGCCTTGATAACCCTTCCACCCAACAACCAAATCACGCCAAACACATCGCCGCTCACATCGTCAGGCACTTCGCAGCCGCAATCTGCTAGCCATTCCGGGTCAACATAACCCCATCGTTCCAGCACTTCAAATCGTTTACGGTTTTCATTGACGCCTTGTTTCTCCGATCCGATGGTCCGTAGGGCTTCCTCGTGATACATGCGTTGTGCATCGCCGTCTGGATGGTTTTTAACGTAGTCCATGATTGCATCAGCATGAAAATCGTTACGCCTAGCCAAGCGCTGCAGATGATGCTTGGTCATAACATGACGCTGGTAAATATATTCGCACTGCGATATATCCGACGACTGCGCACTCAAATCAGGGTACACATCCCAGATCGGCACAAACGAAAATCCCGGTCTCTCTCTCGTTTCCTCGACCGCTACAAAATCGCCCACGCCATCGTCATATTTCCAACGAATGTCTTGAATAACGTCTGTTAGCGTGCCCTTGATCCACCCTGTGCCGTACAGATTGCCTGAATGTATAGCCCGGCGAGCGTGCCTGGAATATCTACCCTCAACCAATGCGTCAGAAATTGCTATCGACATAGCTTTCGCACGTTCCTCTGCCCATGCATTAATTGCATCCTCAATAACATCTGTAGGCAACTCGTCAACATTAACGCCTAGCTTGGTGGACAATTCCTGCACAATCACCATACGATCATGCTCTGGAATCGACGGTTTTGGCGTCGGCTTGATCGACCAATTGCGCTCAGCGCTCGATGGAAACAGCATATCAGTCATGCGAGCATTGAGTGTGTTGACCTTGATCCTAGTCAAACGCACAAACGCTTTAGTCTGGTTAGGATGTAGTCGCTGTAGAACCGCTGGCTCGTAAATGCCACGATACATGCGTAAATTAGTCAGCCAACGATCCTCATACTGCCGGCGCTCGCGCACTGCCTCGTTAAATTCCGACCGCAGGCGACTGCCGATGGAATCTAATTGAGCAAATGGATTCTGTATCTGCGAATCGCTCACATCCACACTCCTAATACACGCGCCTCGATGCCGGCGGTGGGGCGGCTATACGTTCCTCAGTAATGGCCACTGGTTCATAGAACGTGGCCGCCAGCGCATCAGCCCCATCAGGTGACCGAATCCCGCGCCTCTGCATATCCTCTTTCCGCTCCAGCACAATGCGTCCCTTGCTGTCAAACGAGTATTGGGGACCGCATAGGTCAGCATGCAGCGCGTCATTGTCTGGAATCCTCGCCGGCTGATCCTCAAGCCACTTCTTCATCAGGCACCACATTTCAGTCCGACGATTGGCGTACCTATCCGAATCTAACGCTCTTTCACCGCCGTTCACGGGACGCACAATGTCGCCGTAATTCATTTCGCGCAGCCGATCGACAACACCCGCTCCAATGCCCACGACATCCACAAAAACGCGGTCTGGTCTCTCCTGTCTGATGATTCTCACCACGCGCCCGACAACCTCCATCGTGTTCAGTTTACTGTGGTATTCCAGTCGAAACGCTCTCCGACCCTTGCGGCGGATAAATGCTGTCCTGTCGCTCCCGAATCGAGCTGGATCAACACCAACCAGGTACGGTCCGAACACATCCTCAACATCCGCATGCCTGGCCGTCATCGCCAATTCATTTCCAATCAGCGCTCTGTCGCTGCCGCTCGTCAAAAACGCTTCAGCAACAGTAGCCGGATACTCCTGTCTAAACGCCATTTCTCCGTCGCCACCGGCAGCGGACAATTCGCGGATTTTGCATCGCCTCCAGTAAATCTGTTCGGCATCCAACCCATACGCTTCGGCATACTCTCGTTCATCAGCCGTCATCTCAAAGCCCGGCGGAACCTGTTTACGATACTCCGGCTGCCAAAACCAGGGGGTGAATATCAACTGATATTCGCTTTCCCCTGCCTGGGCCAGGATGCACTGCTCGTGAAAAAAATTGCCAATTCCGTTTGCTGTGCTTTCCAGCGCAATCTCCGTGCCCGGCTCATCCGGCACCGCCTGTAGCACACCCTTAGTGTGCTCAGCCGCATTCGGCCAAAATGCCACCTCCGATCCATGAAACAACTGGATCGTACTCGATCGTCCAACAGCTTTGTTGCCAGCCGTGCCAACCTTGTATTCCGAATCCAGCAACGGGAACGTCAACTCGTTCGCGCTGTCTGCGCCCGTCTCCGGTCTAATGGGATTGTGCTCATGGAAGCGCTTGACAATCGCAAACAGGTTTTTCGTTGCCTCGGCCTCGTGTGTCAGGATAAACACTCGTCTGCCCGGCCTCGTCGATGCACGATGATAAAACCGTGCCCCGATGTACGTTGAGCATCCCTGTTGCCGTCCCTTGAGGATCAGCGCCCGAACCCTACCAGTTTTTTTTCTCTGTTCCTCCAGTTTTCGGTGTATGTATTGCTGCGCCCTATTTAGATTCAGTGGCACAATCTCGCCCGGCTTGTTTTTAATCCTCAAACAACGCGGAGCATAAAACTCAAAATCGCTGACCAAGCGACGTAGCCTTTCAATCATCATCCTCGCTAGCCAATTGCTTCAGAAAATCCTCGATGCGGTGAGTATGGTCGATCTCCTGTTTATCTCGCCACCGCGCGCAATTCTTCAGCCAAAATATCGCGCCCGAACTCCCCTTAACTAGCGCCTGTTCCCAAGCTGCAACAACTCGCGCCTTTGCCTTTTTTATAGTCGCAGAAAACTCCCGACCGTCTAACGCAGCCACCCTTAACGTTTCCGGCGAAACATCCAGCGCCAATGCCAATCCTGTTATAGTAGGCATTTCCTCACGTGCCGCGCACTCAGCAAAGTAAGTGTCGATTTTTGCTTGGATTTCCGCCCCTTCCGTTAATTTCTTTGGACGACCGCCTGGATGCTTACCCTTAGCCATCAGGCATTCCCCAACGTTTCCATTTCCATCATATCTTGAATCGCAGTATCGAGAATCTGCATAGCTGTTTTGTGGTCGGCTTTCATTATTGCCTCAACCAAGCTGGGGCCGGGAACAAAATATGCTGTTGGCATATCCTGGCCTTGATGATCATCCCTCATCGTCGTCGTCGAACCCCTCAGCGAATTGAGATTTCTGATCAACTCCCTTTAGGCTCTTTTTCACAATGGACAGCACTTCATCCAGGTCGTCAGCAACCAATTCCTCTGATTTAAACTCGCGCTCTAAATCGACAACAGTCACCTTCCTGCCCTTTGCCCGCAGCCGCTTGCGGCTATTATCATCGAGACCCTTCTCACAGCGAATGATGTAACCGTTCTCAACCGGACGAATCGTGATATGCCTGACTACGTATGTCATTGCATCCCCCAAAAAAACGGCCACCCCGAAAGGATGGCCTATTATGGCAATAATTTAGATAACTCTCCCACGTCTGTCAACATTCACGATTGTGAAACCCGGTTCATAACGCACTCTGGGATGAGTGCGTCCGCGCGAAAGGCAAGATGATGGCAAGGGAAATCTATTCCCGGCGCGGCTGGGACGGAGTCGTCCCAGCCCGCAGCCGCGGGTGGCCGAATGGGAGCGCGGCGAACGATCCCCGCGCCGTCCCATCCGCCGGGCCTGTGCGCCCATCGCCGCCCGTGCCGTGGCCGAGATGGCGACGGAGGATGAGCGACTGCGGGCGGAAATCGTCGCCGCCATCGAGGCTCTGATCGTCTAGCGGTCGAGCCCACACTTTCCATGCCGGCCTTCGGGCCGGTTTTTTTGTGCTCAATCATCTACTAGAACGGGATACCCTCATCCTCACTCGAATCACGCACACCATCGCCAATTCCACCGAGCATCTTCATCTCACTGGCTCGGATTTCGGTTGTGTAACGATCATTGCCATCCTTATCCTGCCATTTCCTTGTTTCAATCCGTCCCTCGATGAACACGCGACTGCCCTTGATCAGGTATTGTTCGGCAATCTCACCAAGGCGTCCCCACAGGATAACCTTGTGCCATTCGGTGCGTTTTTTCTGATCCCCGTTACGATCCTTATAACGCTCCGTGGTCGCCAGCCGGATATTACACACACATGTTCCGTCTTGAGTATAGCGCGTTTCCGGGTTAGTCCCCAGATTGCCGATCAAAAAAACCTTATTCAACATAGCAAACACCCCTTTTCATTAATTGCAGATCAGTATTTCTCCCAGGCATACTTCCATGCATCAACCTCGACAGAACCAAAGAAGCTAGGTCTTCCCTTTTCTCTAAAATTAGTCATTTTTCCTCTCCTTATCTTGTACCCTTTCACTACAAGCTCCCGCCTCGAATTTGTCAGCTAACATCATGGCGATGTTTGCAACATCTGCTGCCTCAAGTGCTACATTGCCCCTCCCTTCAAGAGCATCGAACAGTTCGCTCACTTCTTCCAGCAACTTACGCTGCAGAAATTCGATTGAGCAAGCGTCGTTCATCCATCCCCGTTGTCCATTTTCATCCTCTGGCCAGCCTTTCTTATTAGCGTTCTTGTCCAGTTTATACTGCATGTTCCGTGCCATCCTTTGGATGGAAGGATGTAGTTGTAGTTCATCAACAAGTTTTGTCTTATTAGTCATTCTCGTCACCTTATAACCTATTTGATATGCTTCTACTTATATCCCGCCGCTGGCAGGCGGGAATGCTCGGCTGGGTGAACCATATCAAGCTGTCTAGCAGCACCGAGCAATTGATTAATTAGTGATGGCATATAAGACACAACCAACAAAGCCAATCACAAGCCACGCAGCGAGTAAGGTTGTCCACCACGTGGTCGGCAGATTCATGACGTAAGT
Organism: Gammaproteobacteria bacterium; assembly: GCA_003696665.1. NCBI lineage: Bacteria > Pseudomonadati > Pseudomonadota > Gammaproteobacteria > Gammaproteobacteria bacterium. Next base: position 10,037 of record RFGJ01000152.1, read on the forward strand.
AGCCAGAAATGAGTCAAGTATTGCTACCAGCACCACAATAATTTTCACTGACATTGATCACACCTCAAAGATAGACTTATGGCGTCTATACCGTCAAAGATTTCAGCCACGCACCGCCTCCATCATCTGCCAGAGGAACACGAACGCAGCCGCCGCCTGGAGCGGTACCTGCCCGTTGCCCGTTTCTTTATCTCTGTCCAGTTGATCGGGTATCCCATCAGCCACTCTCGAAATATCGGGGACGACCTGCCACCAACCCAAGTATTCAGACCGTTTCCGCTTTTCTTGCTCACCCCTTTTCGGTTCCAGTCCCCGCACACCGTCGGCGTCGGCACGCCACGCAAGGCACCACCATCTGTTGCGCTGATGGGGTGCTCCAACGTCGGAAGCGGCCAGACTCGTCCAGACAGCATCAAACCCGCGCGCGGCAAGGTCGCCCGCGACGACGGCGAGCGGCTGCCCTCCGGCTCCGGCAGAAGCGATAGCTGCGACGTTTTCCAGGAACAGGAATCGCGGTCGAACCACATCGGCGATGCGCAGGACTTCGCGGTAGAAACCTGAGCGCGTGCCCTTTCCAAC
>RFGJ01000153.1 GCA_003696665.1 Gammaproteobacteria bacterium
ACCACTGGAAGCATGTTGGCCGCGGCATGGCCGCGCATCACAGTTTGCCAGTGATTGGATGAGTCGTAGTCGGGTGCCTGAGGCTCAGAGCCAATTGCGGTTGGATAGCATAAAATTTCCGCACCCATCAGTGCCATGCACCGGGCCGCCTCGGGGAACCATTGGTCCCAGCAAATGGCAGCGCCAATTGCGCCATAACGCGTTCGCCAAACTTTGAAGCCTGTATCTCCGGGGGAGAAGTAAAATTTTTCCTGATAGCCGGGACCGTCGGGAATGTGCGCTTTCCGATAAACACCCAGTAATGCCCCATCCGCATCAATCATTGCCATCGAGTTAAAAAAACAGTTGCCCGCACGTTCAAAGAAGCTGATGGGTAGGACGACAGACAATGTTTTCGCAAGCGATTGAAAGTCTGAAAGCCAAGGATGATTGTCAATGGGGTGGGCCAGATCAAAGTACTTCGGATTTTGCGTTTTGCAAAAATAGGGATCTGCGAAGAGTTCTTGTAACAAGATTATCTGGGCCCTCTGGCTGGCGGCTTGACGAATCAGGTCCATGGCTTGCTGTAGGTTTTCAGACCGGTTGTGGCTGACTGCCATCTGGGTGGCGGCGACAGTGACGGTGGTCATATGAATCCTCCAAGTGCACTGGTCAGTGTCTCATGGTGCGGGATAGGCATGGTAATGCAATGAATACCACCTCCGCCAGCCACGATGTCATTAGCCGGGACGCTGACAACGTCTCGGTTTGGAAAGGCTTGGCGGAAAAACTCACGCGCCGCGTCATCTTGCGGGCAATCAAAGGCCGGCAGAACAATCGCATGATTGGCCCAAGCGAAGTTGACATACGAACGCGGCACTTTAATACCCTGCACAAACACCGGCTCGGGCAAATCGATCAAGGCAAGGTCAATCTTCACCCCTTCAGCTTGCCACTGCTTGATAGCGGCAAGATTTTTTTCGAACCTTGGCCAGTCGGGGTCATTTCGCGAAGGCCGCTGCATCAACAGTGTATGCTCGTCGAGAAAACAGGCAACATTGTCAATGTGGCCGTCGGTGTCGACATCGCCTTCAAGCCCGAGTGGCAGCCACAGGACCCGCTGGGCGCCATAACAGGCCTCAAGGCGCTGTTCTACGTCGCGTTTGTTCACAATACCATTTCGGTTAGGGTGCAAGAGACACTCTTCGGTGACAAGCAACACACCGGCGCCATTGGTATGAATGGCACCGCCTTCCAAAACCCAATCGAACGTGGCTATCTCAATGACATCGGGCGTCTGGGTTTTTAGCCAATGCGCCACAAAAGTGGCGGCTTCAGCGTCGTGCGCGAAAGGCGAGAATTTCTCCCCCCAAGCATTGAATTTCCAGCAGTTTGCCACGATGTGGCCGTCACGTGTTGCGAATATCGGAGCTGTGTCTCGTGCCCATGAGTCATCCAATGTTTTTTCTACCAAAATGACCTGACGACTGACCATTCTACGAATGCGCTCGGCATGTGTTTCAGGCACGATAAGAATCACCGGCTCTCGTTCGGCGATTGCGTGAATCACTCGAAGATAGGCTTTTTCGGCGGTTTCAATCCCATTTGGCCAGATCTCACGGCGAACAGGCCAGTAAATAATGGTTGCGGAATGTCGCCCCCATTCGGGCCACGGAAGGCTAGTTGTCATAGTCATTCGCTTCCAGATAGGAATACCCGAACAAACCCTCTTCCAATTCGGAGAGGTAGGCCGAACGCTGCGCTGAATCAATGTTGGCACGACTCAGTTGTCGGCGATAACTATCGAGCAACGCTTCTGGCTGAATATCGACATATTTTAGCAACATGGCACCATTATCGCCGGCGCGATGTGCTATGGTAAGCTCGCCATTATTGCTGACAGTCACATCAAAGCTGTTGGTATCGCCAAACAGGTTATGCATATCCCCAAGGATTTCCTGATAGGCACCCACGAGAAAAAAACCAAGTAGGTAGGGATCTTCAGGATCAAATCTCGGCAAACCGAGATGTGGCTGAATTTCTTGGCCATCCACGTATCCTGCCATTTCACCATCCGAGTCACAGGTAATGTCCTGAATGACAGCGTGCATTTCTGCAGGCTGATTCAGATGAGACAATGGGCTGATGGGAAAAATCTGGTCAATGGCCCAAGCATCCGGCAGCGATTGGAATAAAGAGAAGTTGGCATAAACTTTTGTTGCCAGTTTACGCGCCAGTATTGCAGCGGTTTCTTCACAGCCCCCGGTGCCTTGTTCGAGCACCGGCAGTAAACGTAACCCAATGGCTCGATATAACCGGTCCGCTTGCGCTCGTTGTTCGAGCGAGACATGTCCGTGGTTAAATAGCACGCGGCATTCGTCGATGGCGTCTTGCGCCGACAGAAAATACTTCTGTGCTTCTTCCGGACAGTGGCATGTGAGGCTGTGCTGATAAACGTCATACAGACTTTGCAACCACTGTGGATCATCAGGCTGTTGCGGTCTTGGTGTTTGCGGCTCCTGGCCTTCGCAATCGACGATATTGGTAATCAGAACTGCATGATGTGCCGTAATGGCCCGGCCGGATTCACTGATGATTTTGGGATGAGGCAGGCAATGGCGGTCACACACCATTTTTAGTGATGACACAATGGCCTCAGCGTAATCGTGGAAATCGTAGTTTGAGGAGTTTTCGTTATCCGAATGCGAGCCATCGTAATCGATACTTAGGCCGCCCCCTACGTCAAAACACTGAATGCGCCCCCCCATTTCACTGAGGGTGCGATAAAACTGAACACATTCCCGGATCGATTTTTGTATGTCAAGAATGTTGGCGATTTGTGAGCCCAGATGGAAGTGAAGGAGTTGCAAACAGTCGAGCATGTCATGTTGAGAGAGTTTCTCAACCATGCTCAGAATTTGCCCGGGTGTCAATCCGAACTTAGAAAGTTCTCCGCCGCTTTGTTGCCATTTTCCTGTGGCTTGCGACCAAAGGCGGGCACGCACGCCAATGCGTGGACGGATGCCGAGCTGTTTAGCTTGTTGCAATATCAGGTCGAGCTCACCAAGCTTTTCGACCACCATGTAAACATGGTGACCCATTTGTTCGCCGATAAGTGCCAATCGAATGTATTCTGCATCTTTGTATCCGTTACATACAATCAGCGGATGACTTTTTTCCGCCATTCCGAGCACGGCGAGCAATTCAATTTTACTGCCAGCTTCTAAGCCAACCCGATGTTCATCATCGCCTGCAGCGATCACAGCATCGATGACCTGACGTTGTTGGTTCACTTTGATTGGATACGCCACCACATAGTCGTTCTGGTAATCCAGCGCGTCCATAACGTCGTGAAACGCACGGCACAGGCTGTGAATTCGGTGGCGGATGATTTGTGGAAAGCGGATCAGTAAGGGGGCACCGTGCTGTTTGGTGAGTTGTCTTGCCAATTGTGCAAGATTGATCTGAGTAAAGTCTTCGGTGGGGAAGACCAGCACCTCGCCATGGTCATTCACACCGAAGTAGCCGTTTCCCCATCTTTCAATGCCGTAGCGCTCAGCACATGGCTGATTATTTGTCATCACTTGCCCTGCGATACCTGTCATTTCTCGACGCTATCAGTGTAGCAGGTCGAGAATATATCGTGGCAGGGCAAATGCAGCTTTGTGGACTTCCGGCGTGTAATACCTAGTTTCAATACCGGAATCATGGAAGCGTTGTTCGATGGTTTCGATGGGAAGCTGCCGAGCTGTTGTGTCCAAGCTACCCCATGCCAAAGTCATAAAGCCGCCGACATAGGTGGGGACAGGGACGACATAAAACCAGCGATCGGCGAAAATGCCCTCAAAACGACGCCAAGTGTTGGTGACCTCTTCAGGTTGCATAAAGGCAACACCGTTTTGTGCGGCGAAAATGCCTTTGTCATTGAGACAGCGGCGCACGCCACGATAGAAATCGTTGGTAAATAGAACTTCCCCTGGTCCGACGGGATCCGTTGAATCGGAGATGATGACATCAAACTTCTCGTCCGTTTCGTGGACGAAGCGGAAGCCGTCTTCAATCACGATCTCTAAACGTGGATCATCAAATGCACCATTGGAATGGCGCGGAAAATATTCTCGCGCCATGTCAATGACGGCTTGATCAATTTCAACCTGAACGATACGTTCAATTTGTTTGTGGCGAACCACCTCGCGGGCAATGCCGCCATCGCCTCCGCCAATAATCAGTACTTTCTTTGGGTTATGGTGCGCAAAGAGCGGGACATGCGCTAGCATCTCGTGATACATAAATTCGTCGCGCTCGGTGGTTTGAATGATGCCATCGAGCGCCATGACATTACCCATGTCTTCGTTTTCAAAAATAATAAGATGCTGATGTCCTGTATTTCTTTCGAACAGAACGCGCTTTATGCCAAAGCTCTGGGCGTAACTCGGATATAGCTTTTCTGAGAACCACTTAGTCATCTTTCACCTCTCCCCGTAATAACTCGTTGACGAGTGTTTGTTTCGGAGAGAAGGCCTCATTGAAAATGTCAATAGACAATTCTGGTCTTGCGCCGCCACACATAAAGACATCAAAGGCGGCAAAACCGCGTTCCGGCCATGTGTGTACCGAGATATGTGACTCTGCGAGTACCGCAACGCCAGAAATACCGCCATTGGGGGTAAAATGATGCAGATGGATATGGAGTAGAGTGGCGCCACAAACTTCGACCGCCTTGCGTAAAGTCGCTTCCATCAACTCCAAGTCATCCAGGCGTTCTGCTCCCCAGAGATCAATAATGATGTGTGTTCCAGCAAAGGTTTTGCCATTTCGGGTGACAAAGTGATCGTCAGCCAGTTGATTGTCTCTTTGGTTGACGTATTCTGGCCAATTTTGTGCGGTCTCGGCGTTGTACTCAGTGCCATTTACATGTTGTGGGGCGAAGGTCGAATCTAGCATGGTCTTGGCCTCGCTCTGTCAGTGAGTCACACCGATAACTTCGTATCGGCCGGTTGAAATTCAGGAGTGCGCTTTATACGCGATTTGGCAGAAAAATCAAGTTTTTTTTACGCATTTCGAGGCTGGGATATCTCGATATAAATACATCTTATATAAGCATTATGTTTTATAAGTGTTTTCAAGCAAAAGGAACGTACCGCAGACCTATGATGAGCACATGCCAGAAATCCAATCGTCCAGTGAGCGAGGGGCTCCGAACATAGGTCCCGTGCCAAAGCGACAAGAATGCGACACCAGCCACTCTATCTGCTGTTCGTTGTCGATACCGTGTGCGATGGCTTCAAGTCCAGAGTGCGTGCCCGCGATGTCGAGAAGCGCCAGCAAGGTTTGTTCGTACAGATCGTTCTGGCCAATTTGTCGAATCAGATGGCTTGGCAATCGAATGCCCGCGACCGTATGGTGGCGTAGCCATGACAATGCAAATTGTTGAGTGGAGAAGCCAATCACTTCAAGTGGAATGGAGTGTTCGTGCAATAATTCAAAAGAACGTCGAACATTGGGTTGGTGATTGCGCATGCATTGCTCGTTAACCGTGAGGTGGATATAGTGTTCGGCCAATCGCAAAGATTCGATCTGTTTGAGAAATTGTTCGATGAGCCATGGTCGAGAAAGCACCAACTCAGACACTGGAGTGCAAAGTGGAATGAGTATGCCCTGACGTTGGCATTGCCGCGTATAGTCGGCCACTTTGTTGATGACCCATTCCGCGAGCAGTGGAAGCATGCCCGTCTGGAAAGCAATCGGAGCAAAGTGACTCGCCGTCAGGCGGCCTCGTTTTGGACTGTCCCAAACCAACACGAGATCGCCCTTGACGGCACGCTTTGTCTCGAGGTCCACAACAGGCCGGATGAGCAAGTTGATTTCTTCGTGTTCGATGGCCTTGAGCAATTCGCTTTCAATTTCGCGGCCAACTTGAGTGCGTCCCAAAATGGAATCGTTAAAAATATGGACATCATTGCCGCCTTGGCGTTTGACGTGACTCATGGCGATATGGGCGTGTTCAAAGAGCGCAAGTGGAGCCGTCCCATGCGCTGGGGCAAACGCAATGCCGACACTCATTTCGATACGTATGTGGTGGTTATGGACGTGAAAAGGCATTCTGAGCTGGTCAATGATTCGATAAATCTGCCGAATTAGCGTTTGTCTGCTATTTGAAACGCCCGTGGCCAACATAAATTCATCGCCCGTATAACGGGCACAAAGCATTTCGTTATCTGCCATTTTGATAAGGCGGTCGGCAAATGCTCTGAGCAGCGCATCGCCAGTGGTCATTCCGAAATAGTCATTAATGTTTTTGAATTGATCGATGCTGATGATGGCAATGCCTAGTTGATCGTTAATTTGAAAGGCTGAGTCATCAAGCCGACGCTGAAGTAGTGTCATGAAGTGTTGGTGATTGTATAGGGCTGTCAATTTGTCATATTCAGACAACGTCTTTAATCTCGCTTGCGATGCCTTCAAGTGGGAAATATCCGAAAACACCCCGATGTAGTGTGTAATTTTCGATTCCTCGTTTTGGACGCTATCAATGGTGAGCTCCACTGTATAAGTATCGCCATTTTCTCTCGTGCAATGCAGCTCGCCGCGCCAACGTCCTTGCAGTTTCAAATAGTGTTTGATGGCTTGCTCAGTTTGAATTTCATTGCCAGTGATTTCTGCGAGACTCATCGGTTTCCCGACCAACTTGTCCGCCGGAAAACCGGTGAGCTTCTCAAATGCCGAGTTGACAAACAGGCATGTAAAATCGGTTGCGGTGATCCACACCGCGTCAGAAGTATTGGCCAACGACTGCGCGATGACCTGTAGGCGCTCTTCTGTTTTCTTCAGGTCATCGATGTCGCGCAGCATTCCGACCATACGCATAGGTCGACCGCTATCATCCCAAGAGACAAACTTGCCTCGGTCGAGCACCCATTGCCATTCATTGTTTTGGTCTTTCAGACGGTAACGACATTCAAACAAGGCCTGATGCCCGTTACGATGCATCAGGTAGGCTTTAATGAGGGTTTGCAAGTCATCAGGATGGACGTAATCTGAAATGGCTGAGAGGCGTTCTTGGAAAAGGGGCTTTGGAATGACGTTAAGTGGCAGCTCATTGGTTCTGACCATCGTCCCTTTTCGAATATCCCAATCCCAGAATTCATCGCCACTGGCCCACAATGACAATTTAAGACGCTCTTCGCTTTCTTGTAAGGCTTGGTGGTGTGCTTTTTGCAGCTTGTTTTTTTGTTGCCAAACCCAGTACATGTACGCGAGTAACACCAATGTCAGACACAGAACGAAAATTTTGGGCCAATGCGTTTGCCAAGGCGCTGATTCAATGTTGACGTGAACGCTTAGGCCTTCAGTATTCCAAATGCCGTCACTGTTGCTGGCTTGTACACGAAAGAGATACTGACCGGCCGGCAGATTGGTGTAGGCGGCAAGACGACGACGTGCATCCGTTTCCAGCCAATCGTTATCAAATCCTTCCAGCTTGTACCTGTAGCGATTACTCAGCGGTTCAACAAAATCAAGTCCGGAAAACTCGATAATAAACATATTTTGTTGATAGGGAATGGTAATCGCGTCCGACTTGCCTGAATCGGCGCGCACAATCCTGGGGGGAGGCAAGAAGCTTTTGTTGCCCATACGTAAGCCAGTCAGGACGACGGGCGGCTTGTGCGGATTTCGTTTGACTTTGTCCGGTTGTAGCCAAGTCAATCCGTCTGTTCCGCCGAATATGACGAGTCCTTGCCGGGTCAGGTGCCTAGCCCCATTGTAGAATTGATTGTCAACGTGAAAGTTTTGAATTTCTTGTTTGGTCGGATAAAAACGTGTCAGGCCGACTGTAGTGGCGAGCCAAAGGACATCGTCGACCGGTTGTACCGATGAAATCGCATTGTTGGCGAGCCCCTCAGCGGTTGTGATCGCTTCAAATAAATACGGCATTCCGTCTTTATCTAGCAGTACGTGATGAAGACCGCCACCTTCGGTTGCAAGCCAGATGTTGTTGTGGCTGTCTTGAACGATGTCTGTGACGACATCGTTCATCAGACCAAGCCCATCGCTTAGTGTGAAGTGGGCAATTTTTTGCGAGTTCGGATCATAGATCGATAATCCCGTTTGCTCGCTGCCAAGCCAGATGCGCTGATGGTCATCTAGATAGATGGCTGTCACTGCAGGTGAAAGTAGTCCTGTTTCAGGCCGGGTCGACGAGGTCGAAATTCTTTGTGTTAACTTGCCTTGGAGGTCAAATCGACAAGCACCACCGCCCCGCGTGCCGACCCAGACGCTCTGATGGACAGGGTCTAAAACCAGCTTCAGCACATTGGCGGCACAAGGACTGCTGGAGGCGTCAGCGACCAGTATTGGCACTTGGTAAGGCGGCGGCAGGCGATACAGCGCTTGTGTTGTGCCTATCCACAATTGTTGCGTTGTGTCTAGCAGCAGTTGGCGGGGAAAACCTGTAAGTTGTTTGGTCAATTGAGGCAGTGGCAGCCATCCCGCATTTGGTGACCACTGAGACAGACCAGATTCGAACTGGGCCACCCACAGATGGCCATCCGGCATTTCCTGAACGTCCAGTACTTTTGCTCCGAGGCGGCTATTCTTCGTGGGGTGGCTCGTTTGGATGCCGTTATCAAAGAGTGGGCGTTTGAGCAATCCTTGTGTCCAGGTTCCAATCCAAAGATTCTGAGAGGCGTCAACGAGCAGCGTTGAGACGATCATGTTGTCGAGCGCGATATTTCTTCCGAGCGACGGCTTCCTAACATTGCCATCCTTGTCAATTTTGTATAGGCCATTTGTAGTGCCAACCCACAGCGTATCCCGGTCTTCGATGAGTGAAATCACGGCTTGGTCGGCTAAATAGTTGATTCCGTCCCATTTGCGGTCAGCAATTGAGAAACGTTGAACGCCTTTGCCAAAAGTACCAATCCACAGACTGTTGCCGTGGCTGACAATTTCTGTGACGCCAATTTGACCGGGTGATGGATAGATTTCCCATTTTTTTTGGGGAATCTGGTAGCTTAATAACGCGCCATGACCTTGTTGGCGAATAAAATCTGGGCCTGCGGCGATCCAAAGTGCGTTGCCCACGAGTGCCATATCGTTAATGTAGGCGGCGGCGGCTGGTGACGGCACTTCAAAGAGTCTGCCCTGTTGCTCGTTAAAGTACCATAAACCGCGGCCGGCCGTGCCCACCCAGATGGTGCCATTGGCGTCTTCTATCAAGGAAGACAGCACTTGAGCGCGTGATTGGTCTTGTTTTGGCAAGCGATACACGTTCAAACGGTAAGTTTCCAGATCGATCTGGGCCAGTCCCCCGTAACTGGCAACCCAGAGACGGTGTTTGCTATCAACCAGCATGTCCCAAACAAACGGCGTAAAGGGCAGCGTTTTTTTTCTAACGAGGTGCTCAAGACGCACAAACTCGTAGCCATCAAAACGGACAATGCCATCTTGCCCGGCAAGCCAGAGGAATCCGAAATTGTCCTGTACGGCGACAGTGATCGAAAACAAATCCAATCCCTGTGCTCGATCGTATCGCGTTGTTGAACGTGCCGCGCCGTCAGCGACTTGTGGCAAGCACGTCAACGCTAGCAGCAGGCAGCAGTTGATGAATGATTTCATTTTCATTTGATCAAGTATAGAAGGCGTTCGCGCATCGTGTGGTGGTCTGGATGAAAAAGTGATGTAAGACAAATCGCTGACCAGGTTCAGACAGATGTGAGACATTGAAGATATGAAAAAGGGGCCTCAAGAGAAACAGAAAAGAAAAAGAGGAGGCCCCGAGATGAAGGTTTTTG
>RFGJ01000154.1 GCA_003696665.1 Gammaproteobacteria bacterium
CGCCGGCTCAGCAAAGCGCTTAAGCGGCACTTCCGCCATGATTTGTGCCGCCCAACCTCCCAATATGGTCCATAACCCCAACCAAATCCATCTTTTCACAAGTTTCCTCCTATACAGCTTTTTCCGAACGCGCACTAGCATACCAAAGGATGGACAAAACACCATGTGAACTATTCACACTTTATGCGAATTTTTGCCTAGGCCATCTTCGCCAACTCGTCATGGCCTGTTTCAATCATGCGTGATAGCCAGACAGCAAAATAGGGGGTTTGAGCCAGTCCACCAACCAACGCGAAGTCCTCGCCTTTGAGAAAGTGTCCCTCTGGTCCCGTGCCATTAGTGCGCATGCTCATCACCAGCACCGGTAGACCATCGGATTTCGCGTGCCTGCCATCGACTGTGCATTGTACGGAATGTCAGCTGTCACACGTGTACGCGAGGCAAGTAAGGCGAAAGTATCAGCTTCAGTCGGCCGATATTTTGCTTTCAGTAAATGTCCTTGATCATCACCGCCGCTATTTTCAAGTCGTTGATTATTGCGCAAGGCGATATCGCCCCAAGTTGATGCGCCCACGTGATAAAGAAGACTCAACTGATCAGCATTATCACGGGCCAGCCAAGTGACATTTGATAACCAGCGGTCACTGCCACTCGACACCTGGGTTGACAAACGCAAGGTTGACTCCCCGGGCTCGACAAATCTGTCAGCATCAATCGTTCGCCCAACCACGGCCCCCGCGAGCGCGCCACTGCCCTAGAGACCACTAAAATGGCCCGTCGTGATTTCAATCTGTTCGAGTAGCATGGGATTGACTTGCCAACGCGCATCGTGTCCCCGCTCATACACCACCGGAATACCATCCATGACAAGTGCCGCGCGTGAGTCATCGAGGCCGCGAATCACAAGCTGTTGCGCCATACTGCGCGGACCGCCCGCCACATCAACATTGGCCATCTGACTGAGAATTTCTGCAATGGATCGACCAAGCTGAGTTGTCAGCTCGTCGTGAGAAAGCGACCTGCTTTCCAACGCTTTGACACGGCCAGCCGCTTGTCCGCGCGTGGCCTCAATGAGCAAATAGCCTTCATCTTGCGGCGACTCATCTTTGCGACCTGTGGCCATCTCATTTGCGTTCGTCGCAAGACTTGATATGCCAAGCAAACCAACAAGTAATACTGCACGAAACATGTTTTCCCCCATATAAAGTCATGATTTCGTGCTGGCTAACCTAAATTGCTGGCTCGCACTCGATAAGTGATAGAAACTAGTTGAGAATCAATTTGCCATTTTTCGTCATTCGCAAAACATACAAACGATCTTGATGTCGGATGTATAGCGCTCCGCCTTGACCAAGCAATTGCCTGCTGCTGATCAGATTGATTGGTTCCGCACTACTC
>RFGJ01000155.1 GCA_003696665.1 Gammaproteobacteria bacterium
ATGACCCCGAAGTACACACCTGGGTCACCGATGTCGAAAGCACATTCCAGACGAGGTTATTGGAGGGATGATGAGCGCTAAAACTGCCCTTGCCGTCAAAAATAAACACCTTGCCGTGGCGCGTCAGACGGTGCGCATTATAGCGCATACGTTGGAACAACGCGGCCTGCATCCTATATTTCGACGATATGTCTTCGTGTACACAGGAGAACTCCAGATTCTCTTTGCCGACCTGGATACACGGAAGTTGTCCGGGCGGCTGGACGCATATATGCACCCATCAGTGTTGCACCAGATATCCACCAACTTGCGAGGAATGCCGACGGCCATCTCCAACTCTACCGGACTGCGGTATGCCGTGTTACTCAACCGCCCCAAACCCCTTCCCAGGCGGGTTGATTTCCCAGGTGTGAAACGAGGCAAATTGCTCATAGGTGTTCGTACCAATGGGCAAATCGTTTCTGCCCCATGGGATGACCTGGGGCACATGCTGGTTGCGGGGATGACCCGCAGCGGCAAAAGTACCTTCCTGCGTTCACTGGTCTTCCAGGCCAGCGTAGATGGAGCACGTTTGCTTCTCGGGGATCGGCCCCTGACGACCTTCCCCATGCTGGCAAACCATCCCGCGCTGATTATGCCCATAGCGGATACTCCCGATGGATACATGGAATTGGTTCAGCGCGCACTGACGATTTGTGGGGAACGCAAAATGGCGTTTTCCCAGACCGTCGCTTCGTTTCCGGAAAAACTCTCGGAATACAACGCCTGGGCAGTACGCCACCACCGGGACCCCTTGCCCAGAGTTTTGGTGGTACTGGACGAGTACAACGCAACAGCGGTTCAGTTAGGCCGTCCTTTCGAGCGAGCCGTTAGCAGCCTGGCTTTTCAGGGGTTAAAGTTTGGCGTTCACCTCGTTCTGGCTGCACAAGCGTTCGACAAGAAAACGCTGGGAAGCGTACGTGACCAATTTGGAGCCGTGATTGCGTTCCGGGTCAAGTCAGCGACAGTGGCCCGAAACATCGGTGTTGCCCAGGCCGGACGCATTCCAGCCAGCCGCCAGGGGCTGGCTGTGACAGACCGCTGGGGATTGGTGCAAACATACTATCTCCCCAAAGGCCGGCTGATAGACATCGGCGCTCGGCAGCCTCAGAACCTTGCCATCTCGGAGCAGGAACTCATCTTGATGCGCTTTGCTTGGGAGCAGCATGGCGGACGTGTTTCCATCCCCGCGCTGGTAGGCTGGGCAGAAGAACTGGGGTGGAAGGATGAATGGAGTAAATACAAAACGGAACAGCGCGCTCGCGAGTGGGAATTACGCGGCTGGGTGCGCAAGGACCCGCATCGCGACAATGCCCGCTATATCACAGAAAGTTTTGCAGAGATTCTCTTTTCACCTGAAACCCGGAAACCCCTGAAACCGGCTGAAACCGTCGGAAACCGCCCTGAAACCGATTGAACTCGCGGGCCTTCGCCATGCGATTTCACATCCAACCAACTATCAATCCAATACACGAGGAGCCACGTATGACCGATACCGACATTATTCTCCTGGGCGAAGACCTGGGCATGGGCGCCAACAAGTTGTATGGCGCATTGGGTGGGCTACAACTTCCCTCTCAGGTAGCCGCCAACGGCACGCAGAGAGTAACTCGCATGATAGGGCTGCGTAGCCAGAAGCCTCCCCTCCATCTCATCACAGAACAAGGGCAATTCTATGTTGGGGCCGGTGCCCATGATTGGGGCCGCCCTGTTGAGAATCTGGATTACAACCGCCTCACGGGTTCCCCTGAGATGCAGGCTTTGTTCTATGGCGCGTTGACCCATCTGCTGGGCACACTTTCCCATACATCCATTCGCCTGTCTCTGGTGGTTGGAATGCCCCTGGAGCCGCTTACAGGGGAAGGGGCCAGGGAAAACGTTCTCAGCGTGCGTCGCTGGATGAGCGGAGAACACCGGTGGGTGGCCGATGGTACATCTTGGGCAGTAACCGTTACGGAAGTCAAGGTCACATCGCAAGCCACCGGTGCGCTGTTCGACCACGTATTGAACGGGCAGGGACAATTCCACCCTGGAGGACGGGCAGCGCTCAAAAAGGAAATCGGCATCATTTCTGTAGGTTTCAATACCATCGAATTGCTGGTCGTGCGCGACAAAAAACCCGTGCAGCGCTTCACGGCAGGGGCAACATCTGGTGTGCGCCGTCTGTTGGAACTTATCAACACCCGGCGCATGTACTCCCTGGGAGAACTGGATACCCTGCTAAGAGCAGGCAAACTGGACGTTCGCGAAGCATTACCTGTCTGGGAACGTGAAGTCACCGGCGTCGTGGAGCGTTACTGGGGGCAGTCCTGGAAGCGCTTCAGTCCCATCTTGCTGGTAGGTGGCGGGGCATTGTTGCTTCGCGACTATCTGACGCAATACTTCAACGGGAAGGTGGTGCTGCCCGACCAGCCGGTACTTTCGGTGGCCCGCGGCCTCTATAAACTGGGCCTGTACCAACGGCGCCGCACACACAGGTAACCATGGGACGGCCACGCAAGACCGGTCGACAACGGGTTTTCCGTCTTACCCTGCGCCTGTGGATGGGTGAGGATGATGATTTGATTGCCTTTTTCGATGCTGTCCCACCCGGAA
>RFGJ01000156.1 GCA_003696665.1 Gammaproteobacteria bacterium
CCAATTATGCAGTATAATTGTCGCAGTTGCAATAGATAAAAGTACATATTTTGCAGGATATTTTTTATCCTGGCCTTTGCAGAATCTCGCTTTCATACAAAAAATATAGACTTGTGTGCATAAAACGCAATGGGAGGAGATGCGATGGGGCAACACGGCGGCAAATTGATACGAGAACTGCGCAAAAGCCGGCACCTTTCTATGGAATCCCTGGCATTCGAGGCCGAAATCGCCTACAGGACGCTATCCAACATCGAGCGGGGCATCACTCGTCAGCCGGCGCACCACGTATTGAGTCAGATATTGGAAGTTTTGGACACGCATCAGAAGGTCAGTCTGCCCGACCGCCACGATGTCCTTGAATCCTTCGGGTACAAGAAAGACTACCCCTTGCCCGCGGAGCGGGAAATTCAATGGGCGTGCCGACGATGGGCGCAGGATTACGGGCACATCTGGTTTCCCGCCTATCTGGTGGATATGAGCCAGCGCATTCTGGCCTGGAACCGCTACACGCCGCATATCGCAGGCGTCAATAGCGCCGACCCTGTTACGTCTGTGCTGAACAACATCACCGTCTTCGATATGACCTTTGGGCTGGCCGGTCAATTCGTGAAAATCGTCAATCGCGATGCCTACCTTTCTGCCCTGATTCTGACCATCAAGAACGAAATGCGCCTGTACACGGAAGAAGAATGGTATGAACCGTGCATGACCGCGGCCCTGGAAACATATCCGGAGTTCCGCCGCTTGTGGGAAAGCACCCCCACCGGACGGGAGGCCGAGATTGGCACCGGCCATCACGTCCCCATCGTTCTGGATATCCCCAACATAGGGCAGGTCAGTTTTCAGTTGCTGCGCTTCCCCTTTGTGGTGGATTCCCGCTTTTGGATTGTGCAATGGCTCCCCGTGGATGAAGTCACCGCCCTGCATTGCCTGTTGTGGAAGAAGGAGGAGGCGCGCCTGGCCTCTCAGCCATCCGCCGCATAACTGGTATTATGCGACCACATCAGGGGGGATATGGTCGCATAAGGTGGAAAATCGGGGGGAATATCGCCGGAAAAAATAGCCGCATAATGG
>RFGJ01000157.1 GCA_003696665.1 Gammaproteobacteria bacterium
AAGGCAGACAATGTACCTTTTTCAATCGCCGCTCGCAATTGCTGCATTAGGCTTTGGTAGTGATACAGGTTATGAACCGTGGCCAGCATTGACGCCAAAATTTCATTGCATTTAAACAGATGGTGCAGATACGCGCGGCTATAGTGTTGGCATGTGTAGCATTGGCAGTGTTCGTCCACTGGCAATGTGGACTGCTTGTGCACGGCATTTCGAATGCGAACTACACCCGTTTCGGTGAACAAATGGCCATTGCGCGCATTTCGGGTCGGCATCACACAATCAAACATATCAATGCCCCGCACCACCGCCTGCACAATATCTTCTGGTTTGCCCACCCCCATCAAATAGCGCGGCCGGTCGACCGGCATCAGTGGCGTGGTCGCATCCAGAATGTTGAGCATTTCGGCTTTGGGCTCTCCCACCGAGAGGCCGCCAATGGCATAACCATCAAACCCGATGTCCATCAGCCCGGCGAGCGACTGTTCGCGCAATGCCGGATACATACCACCTTGCACAATCCCAAACAACGCCGCAGGATTATCACCGTGCGCCTCCTTTGATCGACGCGCCCAACGCAAAGAAAGCTGCATAGACGCTTCCGCCTGCGCATATGTGGCTGGATACGGCGTGCACTCGTCAAAAATCATCACGATGTCCGAGCCAAGCTCACGCTGCACACGCATGGACGTTTCGGGGTCCAGAAATATCTTGCTGCCGTCTTTGGGCGAACGAAACGTCACGCCGTCTTCCGTAATTTTCCGGAGTTTGCCAAGCGAAAATACCTGAAATCCGCCCGAGTCCGTCAGAATTGGCCCGTCCCAATGCATAAAATCATGCAAGTCACCGTGTAACCGAACAATCTCGGTCCCCGGCTGAATCATCAAATGGAACGTATTCCCCAAAATGATCTGGGCGCCAATGTCCTTAAGGGTTTCCGGCAGCATGGCCTTGACCGTGCCATAGGTGCCGACCGGCATAAAGGCCGGGGTATCCACCACACCCCGCGGCAACAGCAAACGTCC
>RFGJ01000158.1 GCA_003696665.1 Gammaproteobacteria bacterium
CCAATGCCCACAGATGGTCGATGGCGATGGTCTGAGGGGCGCTATCTGCTTGGTCGGCCGTGTCCGGGGCGATCACTGGCGCTTCGGCATGATCGGATAGGTGTTCGACCGGTTCGGTAGACGTCTGCTCGTGTGCCTCTTGCTCCGTTGGCCCATCGGATGCGTCCGCACTCTGGCCATCAGGCACGTCGTGTGGCAATGGGGTTGTGTTGGGCACGATCGGGAGCCCCACTATCGAAAACTGGTCACTGTAGTCCTTGCCACCAATCAGGCGGAAGTTTTGTACCGGGCTGTTTGGTGGAAACGGCTGACGCCAACTGCTGTAGTGCAGAATCCTGACGCCACGGCGCGCTTTCAGATGCTGATAAGCGTCTTTGAGGGTGGCTTCCGGAACCAGTTCGAAGCCATCCAGTGGTAAACGGGGGGCGGAGTCTAGATCGCCATCTTGCGCCGCGGCCTCGGTTGGTAGCGCGTCTTGTGCATCTTCGTCCGTGGGCGTCGAAGGCGCTTCGATCAGATAGGCATAGCCATCGGGACAGGCCACCGGCAACAGCCAATCGGGCGCTTGCCATGGTATCCAATGAGGCTGCATGGAGGCTTGCTCGGTGTTTTCCGTTGGGCTGGCGGGGGAGGATGACGACGCGTTTGGTGTGGCTAACGCATCGGCGTTTAGGTGGTCATCGGTTGCATTAGCGCTCAGGCGTTGGCATGGTGGCGGTGAGAAGGGATCATGCAACGCTTTCGGCCATTGGATTTCCAATGGTGTGTCCGGCCAGTGTTCGGACTGGCGCAATTTGTCGTCAAGCCGTTCAAATACCAGCACCTCGACACGGTAGATTGGGGCTTGCTGTGTATCGTTTGGCACAGTTGTGTCGGCTGCGACCGTTGTGGCCAACAGCATGAAAATGATGAACAAAACTGGCATCAAACTTCCGGCGCCTATTTGCGTTGTTGTTATTGTGCGGGCTGATGCTTGCATGGTCAATCTTTCCCTGTGCCTTCTTCCAAGCGGTTGATCAGTCGCTCGGCAAAATGGATACGTTTGTCGGATGTCTCGAACTGGCCAACAATTTGCAGGTGATGGCTGCCACGCATTCGATAGCGATCAGGCCGTGCCTGCATCATCTGAATCAACACATAGGGATCAAACTTGGGTTGTTCGGAAAACAGGATTTTTCCGCCTTCGCGGCCAAGTGATAATTGGCGGATGCCAAGGGCTTCGGCGCGTTGACGCAAACGGGTCACGCGAAACAGCATCTTGGTCGGTTCGGGCAAAAGACCAAAGCGGTCAATGAGTTCCACCTTCAGAGCATCCAGTTCGTGTTCATTTTTTGTCGAGGCAATCCGCTTGTAGAGTGTGAGTCGCTCGCTGACGTCCGGAACATAGTCTTCCGGCAAGATGGCGGAGACTTGCAAGTCCACCTCGGCGTGGGCGCGAATGACGACGTCCAGCGAGGGTTGTTCACCCGATTTGAGTGCCTTGACGGCCCGATCCAACATATCCATGTACAGGGAGTAGCCAATACGCTCAATTTGACCGGACTGTTCTTCGCCAAGAATTTCGCCCGCACCACGAATTTCCAGATCTTGTTGGGCAAGCAGAAAACCGCTGCCCAACTGGTCCATCTTCTCGATGGCTTCCAGACGGCGCTGGGCGTCTTTGGTCATCAGCTGCTTAGATTCTGGAATCAGCAGATAGGCATAGGCTTGATGGTGTGAGCGACCCACACGGCCACGCAATTGGTGTAGCTGGGCCAAGCCGAAATGGTCGGCACGGTCGACAATCAGAGTGTTGGCGGTGGGAATATCAATGCCGGTTTCGATGATGGTTGTGCATACGAGCACTTGATAACGATGATGATAGAAATCCTGCATGATGCGTTCGAGTTCCAATTCCCGCATTTGCCCATGCGCCACTGCCACACGAAGGCCGGGGAGCATGTTGCGGATTTCCTCTGCCCGTCGAACAATGGTCTTGATGTCGTTGTGCACGACAAAGACTTGGCCGCCTCGGCGAATTTCACGCTGTATGGCGTCTTTCACTAACAGCGAGTCATTCGGCCGGATGAAGGTTTTTACCGAAAGTCGATGCGCTGGCGGGGTGGCTATGATGGACAAGTCGCGCAACCCAGACAGGGCCAGGTTTAATGAGCGCGGAATCGGCGTTGCCGTCATGGCAAGGATGTCGACATTGGGTTGTTTGCGTTTGAGATGTTCTTTTTGGTGCACCCCGAAGCGGTGCTCTTCATCAATGATGACCAGCCCCAGACGCGCAAAATCAATGTCCTTTTGTACGAGTTTGTGGGTGCCGATGACAATGTCCACTTCGCCCGAGGCTAAGCCTTCCAACGTTTTTTGTTGCTGGCGGCTCGCCCGGAAACGAGACAGCAACTCAATGCGCACAGGCCAGTCTTTGAACCGTTCGATAAAGGTCTCATAGTGTTGTTGGGCAAGCAGTGTGGTGGGAACGAGAACCGCCACTTGTCGCCCTGCATTGGTCACCGCAAACGCTGCGCGCATGGCGACTTCGGTTTTACCAAAGCCAACATCGCCACACACGAGCCGATCCATTGGATACGGACGCGCCAAATCGTTGAGCACTTCGTCGATCGCTTTTTGCTGATCGGGCGTTTCTTCAAATGGAAAGCTCGCGGCGAAAAGCTGCAAGTCTTCACCATTGGGCTGGTGCGAAAACCCGGGTTGGGCGGCACGTTGTGCGTAGACGTCTAAAAGTTCCGCGGCGACGTCGCGAATCTTTTCGGCGGCTTTGGCGCGTGTCTTTGACCAGGAGTCATTGCCCAGTTTGCTCAAGGCAACAGCGCTTTCCTCAGTGGCGGAGAAGCGGCTGAGCAGGTGCAGGTTATGGACCGGTACGTACAGTTTGTCGTGTTCGGCAAATTCGAGGGTCAGAAACTCTTGGGTTTGACCATCGGCGGTGAGGGTGGTCAGCCCCAAATAGCGGGCGACGCCATGTTCATAATGCACCACAGGTGCTCCGGGCGTCAGTTCGGCCAAATCACGAATCAGTTTGTCCGGGTCGATGCCGCTGGGCTTTGTCTCCGATAGGCGAACCTTGTCGCCGTAAAAGGCATTTTCAGCCACCACTGCCCAGCCGTCCGGATGAATGAATCCCTGCGACATCGAACAGACGGTGAGGACAAGCGCGGCAGCATTCGCTGTGTTCAATACCTGCTGGACATTGGGCCAGTCGTCCAAACGCTGTATAGGCCGATCAATTTCACTCAACCAATCAGCGACTTGCTCGGCACGGCCAAGACTTTCTGTGCAGATGACCACCGGATGCTGGTGCTGTGTCAGCCAATCCTGCAATCGATGGGTGCGCTGGCGGGCGCGGTGATCGAGGGTGATGTCGGGCAGCGTGCGATAGCGCCGAATGACGGTATGCGCTTTGTCTGAAGTGCCGTGTTGCAATTGCCAGCGCGGTCGACGCTTGAGATCGGCGAAGTACTCATTGTCGCGCAAAAAAAGCATTTCCGGCGGCAAGGGTGGTCTGGCTTCGCTTTCTTTTCGCGCCGCGTAGCGCTGACGGATTTCTTCCCACAGTTGTGAAAACGCTTGATCGCAGTCGCCAACTTCGACCCAGACGCTGGCCTCAGGCAAATAGTCCACCAAGGTGCTGGTGTGTTCAAAGAACAACGGGAAGTAATATTCGATGCCTTGCGGTAGCTGGCCCTGACTGACTTGCTGATAAATTGACTCGGGATTTCGCGAGACAGGCAGAAGTGAACGCCAGCGCTGTCGAAATTGTGTCAGGGCGGTGTCATCCGTTGGAAACTCGTGTGCCGGCAACAGCTTTATTTCATCGATATGGGTCGTGGTGCGTTGCGTGTCAGGATCGAAGCGCCGAATGGTTTCCACTTCGTCGTCAAACAAATCAATTCGAATCGGCGCATCGTATCCGCTCGGGAAAAAATCGATAATGGCGCCGCGCTGGGCGAACTCGCCCGGTTGATAGACTTGACTGACCCGCTCGTAGCCTGCATAGACCAGTTGTTCGCAAAACGCTCCGGGCTCGATTGTTTGCCCGACTTTGAGATGGAACGTTCGACCCAAAATGTAAGATTTTGGCGGCAACCGTTGCATGAGCGTACTCACCGGTACCAAAAGCACGCCAGTGTTGAGTTGTGGCAAGCGGTAAAGCGTACCGATGCGTTCGGCGATGATGTCCGGATGCGGTGAAAAGGCATCGTACGGCAGTGTTTCCCAATCGGGAAGACGCAATACAGTGTGTTCTGGCAGCCAGAATTTCAGTGACTCCGAGGCCTGTTCAACTGAGGTGTTGTCCGGCAAGATCACGCAGTGAAAGGTGTTAGATTGGCGAACTAACTCGGCCAGTTCATACAGCCAAGCATCACCAACCAAACCGGCAATACGTTTGACTTGCCCGGCCTTGGGCGCTTGCACAGTTGATGTCACAGTAATGGTTACGGGCGGGTTTTTTGGGTGGCGCGATTATAACGCACCACCGGCGAAGGTTCACTTGCGATTTGGGACAGCGTGTATCACGCGGTTGTATTCGAAATAGACATTAAAGTCTGGATAATCCCATCGAGTGATGGGCGGATCGCCAACCGGCGCATGCTTTTTCTTGGGTTCGCCATATTTTTTCAAAACCGCTTCCATGGTCATGCCATTATGGGGGCGATCAATTTTCGCTTCGGCCAGTTCCTTTACCAACGTCAGTGAATCTTGACGAGGTGTCTCGGTCGCCGCAAAAGACAGCATGGCGCAGAGTGGTAAAAATATGATGATGCCGATGGTTTTCATGTCGATGCTCCTATCTCGCCAGATTCTTTCTTGTTCCTTAATAGTTCGGCTTCTCTGGTCAGTACGTGGCGAATAATGGCGTCACGGTCAGCTTCACTGATGACTGTAAACGTTACCGCTATTTCGAAGCCATCGTCAACCTTACGAGTGTCGACCACTTCACCAAAACACAAAATTGTACTACCGCTGTCTGGCAGCATGAGCTCGACTCGGACGACTTGTCCTTTTTCGAACGCTTTGTCCGTGGTAAAACGCAATCCGTTGCCGCTAATAGACACGAGTTTTTGTTCAACTGGATCGGACAACGCCTGTAGGGCGATAAACCGGGTCAGTAGCTGGATGCGTTTGTCAATGTTGCGGCAAAACTCAGCAACAGTGGGATCAGTGCGGTCGAGTTGGCGCACCAGGCGCTCGGCCTCCATGGCAATTTGGTTGACGTCATTGACCAGGGCAAACGCCTTTGGGCGCTCTTGCTCGAGCATCTCCAGACTCACATGCTTGTTTCCTTCGACAGGTTCAACATGAACAGCCACTTGACTGGCAATGCGAAAATATTGTCGACGTTCTTGTTGCATGACATCGGTGCAAGTGAATGGCTAATGCTAATAGATTAGCACGGAAATCCAGGGACAGGTCTTTGTTGTGATGCCATCCACTGGTACCATGTCGCGCAGACAATGCATTGTGGGACAAGGCATGTTCAAACCGCTCGCTGTGTATATTGGGTTGCGATACACCCGCGCCAAACGAAAAAACCACTTTATTTCTTTTATTTCGTTCGTTTCCATGGGCGGAATTGCGCTGGGGGTTATGGTGTTGATCACTGTGATGTCGGTCATGAACGGTTTTGAGCGTGAGCTCAAAGACCGAATTTTGGGGATGACGCCGCATGTGATGATTGGTGAGCGCCGCGGCGTGATGACCGATTGGCAAAGTGTGGCGTCGTTGGTGGCGCAATCGCCGCAAGTGGTGGCGACCGCACCCTACATTCAGACACAGGGGGTTTTACGTGCTGGCGGGGACAATGTGTTTGTCTTCGTACAGGGGGTGTTACCGGAACGAGAAGCGCAGGTCAGCATCGTTGGGAAGCATATGTTAGAAGGGAAGCTGTCCGATCTTCACGCTGGAGGCTGGCAAATTATTCTTGGTCGTGATTTGGCGCGCCGGCTTGGTGTGTATGTTGGCGATAAAGTCACGCTGCTCGTTGTGGAAGGCACCACCGTCTCGCCGACGGGCATCATTCCTCGTTTTCGCAAGTTTACTGTGGCGGGCATTTTCGAGGTCAGGGCGGAAATGGATGCTAGCTTGGCCATCATTCACATTGCCGATGGACAGAAGCTATTGCGCACTGGCGACGGCGTGCATGGCGTTCGCCTTAAGTTGGCGGATGTGATGCAGGCATCAAGGGTATCGAAAAGTTTGCGACAGATCCTTGGCTTTCGCTATTACGTGAGTGACTGGACCTATACTCAGGGCTCGCTGTTTCGCGCCGTCAAAATGGAAAAGAACATGATGTTCCTATTGCTCGCTTTTATCATTGCTGTCGCCGCTTTTAATATTGTCTCAACCATGGTGATGGTGGTGACCGACAAGCAGGCCGATATCGCCATTTTGAAAACATTTGGCGCGACACCTAGTTTGATATTGCGCGTTTTTGCTTTTCAGGGCGCGTTTAACGGAATTATCGGCACCGTGCTTGGGGTGGTTGGCGGGGTCGTGTTGTCATTGAATCTGCCGGATTTTGCCGCGTGGCTTGAGCATGCTTTTGGCATTACCTTGTTGCCCGGTGATGTGTATTTCATTAATTTCCTGCCGTCTGAGCTGCAATGGTCAGATGTCGGGCGTGTGGCTGGTGCGGCGTTATTAATGGCCTTTTTGGCAACCATTTACCCTGCTTGGCGAGCATCACGAACCAAACCGGTAGAGGCTTTACGTTATGAGTGACACCCGACCCGTGCTGCGCACACGTCATCTGTGCCGTCAATATGTCGATGGTGATAAGACGATCGACGTACTCAATGGCGTGGACTTGTCGTTGGCCGCCGGTGATATGGTAGCCATTGTCGGCCAATCCGGTTGTGGAAAAAGCACGCTCTTGCAATTGTTGGGCGGGCTTGACCGGCCCACAAGTGGCGAAATTTGGTGGGACGATACGCCAATTCAGAACATGAGCGAAAAAGCGTTGGCACGATATCGCAATCGGCACTTAGGGTTTGTTTATCAATTCCATCATTTGCTCCCTGAGTTTGATGCGGTTGAAAACGTCGCAATGCCGTTGCTGCTGGGAGGCGCTTCGCCGAAGGAAGCCGAAAGGCAAGCAAAAACATTGCTCGAGTCAGTGGGGCTGGCGGAACGTTATCGCCATCGCCCGGGTGAACTGTCGGGGGGCGAGCGTCAGCGCGTGGCCTTTGCTCGTGCGTTGGCCTGCTCGCCAAAGGTGGTGTTGGCCGATGAGCCCACGGGTAATCTGGATGAACACACCGCCGAAGAAGTCTTTGCTTTGATGGTCTCGTTGAACAAGGCGATGGGGACGGCGTTTTTGGTGGTGACACACTCGTCACAGATTGCAAGCCAGATGGACAAAATATGGACTCTGAAAGATGGTCAACTGACTGACTATTGACGCCGCTTGTGCCAGTGATGCGTCACATGCCACCGCCATAGCCAGAGGCTGACGAAATAGCCGAGTACAGCGGAAAGTGTGCCAAGTATCGCGCACCCAAGCAGAAACGGTTCCCACACTTGGAGCAGTCCTTCTGTCAGCCACGTCATACTAAGCTCAAACTGAAACGGCATGTCAGGGCGACCAAGCAGCCACTTGCCAAGTTCATAGGCCCCATAAAACATGGGGGGCATGGTCAGTGG
Source organism: Gammaproteobacteria bacterium (assembly GCA_003696665.1). NCBI lineage: Bacteria > Pseudomonadati > Pseudomonadota > Gammaproteobacteria > Gammaproteobacteria bacterium. The sequence goes on from RFGJ01000158.1 coordinate 7,654, forward strand.
ATTGGTCAGCCAGACCAATACCACCGCCAATGGTAGGTTGGCCCGCCAAATCACCGCGCCAATGGCAGCTAATACCATCTGCATTGGAACGGGTACCCAAGCGCAAAACAAACCAATGGCAAAAGCCCGCGCCACATTGCGCCGATGCAAATGCCAAAGGGCAGGGTTGTGCAGCCAGCTACCAAGCCACTTCAAGTACTTGTGTTCTTTGATTTTATCTGGCTCTGGCAGCCATTTTTGTATAATTTTGCGCGGCATGTTACGGTATGTTTGCTCTCAAGTCAGGATGAACAAGGATGGTTCAGTATCGACTGCTGGCAATCGGAATGCTTTGGGGCAGCGCCACCACCATGCTGCTGGGTGCCCACAAAATCGCCTTCGGCGTCGCCGTGCTGTTCGGCTTACCTGCATGGGCACTGTTTGGCGTTGCCGCAAGAACACGACTGACCCATCGACCCTTCTGGATAGCGGTGATTATAAGTGTTTTATCCAGCGGCATACAGTATTATCAGCTGAAATCTCTCCCCATTGGGGCACAACCGGTAGCGCAAAAAATACGCGGTACGGTAGTCGAAGTGTCCCGCCAGTCACATGGCCCAGAACGTATTTTGTTACGTCTCCATGCCATTGATGACCAGCCGGTTAGGTTTCCATGGCCGGTGTACGCATCGCTTGCGCACTATCGGGGTCAGTTTCGCGGCTTGCCGGGTTGGCACGGCCAGTTCATTGTGCGGTGGCGAAAGCCGACGACCAAAGCGAATCCTTATTCGCCTGATGTGTGGACGCTGGCTTACGCGAAACGGGTGGTGGCATGGGGCACCATTAAAAGCACTGAGCAGCTTCACGAAACACACAGCTTGGCTCAGACCATGCGCGCACGCCTCGGACAGCATTTCACTCAGCACTTCTCTGAGGTGACGGCAGGTTTTCTGCGCGCCATCATACTTGGTGAGCGCGACAAGATTCCAAAGTCGCAACGCCAAGCCTTGGCTCAAGCCGGCTTGGGGCACCTGCTCGCGATCAGTGGTTTGCATGTGGCCGCACTGTCGTTAGTGGGCGTGTGTTTGGGGTGGTGTTTCGCGCCGTTGGGCTGGCGTTGGGGGCTACCTAGGCAATGGTTTGGGTATCTCTTTGCTGTTCCCCTTGTCTGGTGTTATGTGATGCTGGCGGGTTTGCCGATCAGTGGCGTGCGTGCGGCGGCGATGCTGTCCTTGTTCGTGGTGTTGCGCATGCTTTCCGTCCACACCGAACTGCGCGACATTCTATTAATGGTGCTTGCGCTCGTGCTTGTCCTTGACCCGGTTGCCATTTTTTCTCCGGCATTATGGGCCAGCTATGGGGCGATCCTGCTCATTGATACGGCTTTGCGAATCTGTGACGGAAAGCGTTGGACGGTGCGCTTATTGCGGGTTCAGAGTTATCTGACGCTAGGGCTTTTGCCGCTGATGATACATTTATCTGGCGGATGGACACCCATGGCCTTTGTCCTCAATTTGCTGGTGGTGCCCATCTTTTCTGTTGCTTTTTTCCCTTTGCTTGGCATGGCCATGCTGACGTGGCACTTATTCCAGTGGTCAGACGTTTTAGCGTTTTTGGACAGCTCGGTGGTTGGCCTGTTTGAGCTGGGCGCATGGGGGGCGAGTGTAGGCTATATGCCCATCTATTTGGGGACTGCAGAGCTGGCCTTATTTGTTGTGGCCATTGGTCTGCTGCTCGCACCGCGCCCATTGGCACATCGGAGTGTCGGGGCGCTGGCCATGACATTTGTGTTGCTGCTGTGGTGGTTCGGCGCAAAATGGCGACCTTGGTCGGCCCGTCTTTGGCTGTTGGATACCGGACAAAGTTTGAGTGTGGTGTGGCAGGCGCAGCAGAATCTTCTGGTGTATGACGTCGCGCGAAGCTTTGCGAGCGTGCGCCCGTTGGTGACGGATGCTTATTATCGACAACGATGGTTAGTGGTCTCTCATGATGACATCGATCATAGTGGCGGGCTCGGTGACGGATTCGATTGGTCGTGGTTTCAGATTCGTTTAAGCGGCCAGCCTGAGCCGATTTTTGCCAAATATGCTGTTTCATTCCGGCCGTGCGCGGCGGGTCAGGTGTTTCAGTTTGGGGAGGCGAGGCTTGATGTGTTGTGGCCGGATGTTGACCTTCAGTCGCGCAGCGACAACGACTTTTCTTGCGTGATTCAGTTGACCTATCAAGGGCGACGCATTTTGTTGACGGGGGACATTGGCAAACGTGTAGAGCGCAGACTGGCGGCACGCGGTGTATTGCAGTCTGCCGATGTTCTTATTGTCCCGCATCATGGTTCCAAGTTGAGCAGCACTGAATTGTTTCTCGATAAAATTCGACCAACGTGGTCACTCATTGCTGCCAGCAAGACGAATCCGTGGGGATTTCCGCGCCAAGAAACGTTGGAACGGCTGCGCGCCGTAGGTAGCCATGTTCTATGGACAGGGGCTGATGGTGCCATTGTCTGTGAATGGGACAGGGATGGCCAATTGACTGGTTGTGACCGTTGGCGTGATAGAAGTCCTTCATCTTCCTGATCGATATGGTAAAGTTGCATCCACGTTACTGTGCAGTGGGGTGATAAAACTGTGTGGGAGCTTTTGAAAGCCGGTGGTCCGGTGATGATCTTGTTGGGCTTGGGCTCAGTGATCGCTATGGCGATCATTTTGGAGCGGTTTTGGGTATTGCGCACCGAAAAAGTGGCACCCAAGCACTTGGTGGCCCAAGTGTGGAACTGGTCAAAGAAAAACGAAATTAACAAGAAAAACCTAAAAGTGTTACGGGAACATTCGCCGTTGGGGCGGATTCTCGCCGCGGGGCTGCTCAATCATCGGCATGGCCGAGAGGTCATGAAAGAGAGCATTGCCGACGCTGGACGACAAGTGGTCCTTGAACTTGAACGATTTTTGAACACCCTCGGCACCATTGCCGCCGTGGCGCCGCTGCTCGGTTTGCTGGGTACCGTGTTAGGTATGATTCGTGTTTTTACGGTGATCACCGTAAAAGGTGTGGGCGATCCGGGCGCTTTGGCGAGCGGTATTTCTGAAGCGTTGGTCACCACAGCGGCAGGATTGATTGTGGGCATCCCGGCGCTTATGTTTTTCCGTTATTTCCAACGTAAAGTCGATGAACTGGTCGCCAAAATGGAAGAGGAAGCATTGAAACTGGTTGAGGTCCTACACGGCGAGCGCGAAACAGAAGGGTTGTAACTATGTTTTTGCATAACCGCAAACGCGACGAACTCACCATCAACCTGACGCCGCTCATTGACGTCGTCTTTTTGCTGTTGATTTTTTTCATGGTGACCACCAGTTTTGCCCGACATTCAGAG
>RFGJ01000159.1 GCA_003696665.1 Gammaproteobacteria bacterium
GCCGAACCGCGGTGATTGGCCGCCGCCTCTAGGTCCACCGCTTTGGCAAAAGCTTGCAATAATCGTGTCTTGCCTGTCCCGGTGCGCCCTCCAATCACCACAAAGTTGTCGCTGGCACACAGCTCAGCCAAACGTGTCATCAGAAAACGACGCATGGCTTTGTAGCCGCCCTGTATTCGAGGGACCGAAACGCCAATCTCCTGTAACCACTGTTGGGCAATGCGGGAGCGCTGTCCACCACGAAAGCAATACAAGGCGCCGTGCGGATGTTCGGCAAAAAAACGCTGCCACGCCGAAACACGCGATGACTTGACCTCACCGGACACGAGTTGGTGACCAAGTGCCACCGCAGCCTTAGGGCCTTGCGTTTTATAACAAATGCCAACTTGTTCTCGCTCCTTGTCGGTCAATATCGGCATGTTGACCGCGCACGGAAACGCACCTTGGGCGAATTCCACCGGTGCTCGAACATCCAGCAAAGGCACATTGTCAACGAAAATGCGCTCAAAGTGCCGTGAGTCCCACAATTGCATGGACATCGCCTCTTCATTATTTGATGTTATGCTAACAGTTCGCATCCAGCCATGGCCACCTGAATCACGTGACGATTTGTCGGCCGTGTTATAGTGATCCGTCTCAATAAACGGAGGCCAGAGTGAGTGACAAAGACCTGTTTCGCGAAAGCATCAAGGGCGTTCAGCCGATCACGTCCAATGACAAGGTCATCATTCGCCCGCAAGCCAAAGTGAGCGCGAAGAGTCTCAAAATTCGCCGGGAGCAGGCGGTGCTTGCGGCCACTCGACAAGACAAAAACTACTTGTCTGAGGATTTTATCACACCGATTGCCCCACATGCGTGGCTAAGCTACAAACGCCCTGGCGTGCAGGAGGGAGTCTTTCGCAAATTGCGGATGGGCAAGTATCCGATACAAGCTCGCCTCGATCTTCATCGCAAAACCGTCCAAGAAGCCCGAGCTCTAGTGTGGCGTTTTATCCATCAAAGCATCGCCGAAGATCGGCGTGTGGTCCTGATTACCCATGGCAAAGGCGAACGCCAACCTGAGCCAGCCAAACTAAAAAGCTTCACCAATCATTGGTTGCATCAACTGGCGGAAAACGGGTTGGTGCTGGCGTTCCATTCTGCCCAACCGCAGCATGGCGGCTCAGGAGCAGCCTACGTCTTGCTGAGAAAAAGCGTCGAAAAACAACAGGAAAATCGCGAACGGTTTCAATCTTAAGCATTCTGGAGTACTCGCGCTTTCCGGGTATAATGCTCGTCTTACTTTCTCTGGAGGAATGACAGTGTCAGAAATTGCCAAATTAGCGCCGCAGCAGGTTTGGAAACATTTTGCCAAGCTCTGTGAAATTCCACGCCCATCTCATCACGAGCAAGGCGTTATCGATTACATCATCTCGTTGGCCGAACAACGAGGACTTTCGTATGAAATCGATAGCGCAGGCAATTTAATTGTCCGTAAGCCCGCAACACCGGGCATGGAAAGCCGTCTTGGCGTTGTCATGCAAGGCCACATGGACATGGTCGCGCAAAAACTGCCCAACATAGATCACGACTTTACTAAAGACCCGATCCGCGCCTACATTGACGGCGAATGGGTCACCGCAGATGGCACTACATTGGGTGCTGATAACGGCATTGGCGTGGCCATTGCGCTCGCTGTGCTCGAATCTGATGACATCCCTCATCCTGCCGTTGAAGGCCTATTCACAGTCAACGAAGAATGCGGCATGTCTGGCGCGCTCGGTCTGCAGCCCGGCATTCTCAAAGGTGACTGGCTTTTCAATATCGACACAGAAGAAGAAGGCGAACTGTATGTTGGCTGTGCCGGCGGCCGAGACATTGAGATTCGGCTACCAGCAAAGCGTACGGCGACACCAGATGGTATGGTGGGTGCTGAAATTATTGTGGGCGGGTTGAAAGGCGGACACTCTGGCGTCGATATTCATTTGGGACGGGCCAACGCCAATCTGCTCACCAATGAATTCTTACAACGCGCCCTTGAGCTCGATGTTCACGTTGCACAGTTCGATGGCGGTAGCTTAAGAAATGCCATTCCGAGAGACGCCACAACCTATGTGGCCGTGCCGGATAAAAATTTTGACGCACTGTGCCGCCTTGCCGAGACTATGACTGCCGAGTTTCGCCAACGGTTCGGTGACATCGATCCAAACATCCAAATCCAGATCAACGCGGCTGCGCGCCCGGGCACAGTCTTCGAGCGTGGTTTTATCGAAACGCTCATCACCACGCTCGCCAAATGCCCAAATGGTGTCCTCCGCATGATTGAAGACCTGCCGAATGTCGTGGAAACCTCTGACAACATCGCACGCATCACCAGTGATGAACAAGAAGTGCGAATCGAAATTTCGGCGCGAAGTTCCGTCGAACATCGCAAAGATGAGCTCTGCGCACACATTCAGTCGCTGTTCGAATCCATTGGTGCGACGGTCACACAGAGCAACGATTATCCGGGTTGGCAGCCTGACATGCAGTCGCCACTCTTAGCGCTCGCGAGAGATGTCTACCAACGTCTTTACGGAAAAGTGCCTGAAACCAAAGTCATTCATGCAGGATTGGAGTGCGGCGTGCTTGGGGCGGTCTATCCACGCTGGAAGATGATTTCTTACGGCCCAACCATCACCGGCGCGCACTCGCCAGATGAACGCGTTCGCATTGCGGACGTCGGCAAAGTGTGGGATTTCACCAAAGCTTTGCTCGCGGCCGTCCCCGAAAAAGCGTAATTCATGACTCGCTCCCGTCGCCATGGTCAGACGGGAGCACCTTAACCGGTATCGGGCCGGTCACATCCAAGTGCACATCCCGCTGAGGATACGCAATGACAATGCCTGCCTTGTTGAAGCGCTGATAAATTTCATAGCCAATGGCATTGGTAATCTCCCAACGTTTTTCCAGATTGTCATAAAAGACACGCAACTGCAGAATGATCGCATTGTCGCCAAACGCGACAAACAACACGTCGGATTTTGGCTCTTCCATCACCATTGGATGGTTCCGGGCAATGTCCAAAAGAATTTCGGTCGCCTGGTTCAAGTCCGAGCCATAAGCCACACCGACTTCTATTTTGAGCCGGTTAATACGGTCACTCAATGTCCAGTTGATCATTCGACCAGTGATCAAGTCCTTGTTGGGCACCAAGTATTCTTGCCGGTCGAAGGTGGTAATGGTGGTTGCCCGTATTCGAATTTTCGACACCACGCCCGAGACAGTATCCAGCGTTACGGTGTCTCCGACACGGATGGGGCGTTCAAACAGCAAAACCAAACCGGACACAAAATTGGCCACAATTTCCTGCAAGCCAAAACCTAATCCGACACCGATGGCAGCGACCAACCACTGAATTTCCGACCAGCGAAAACCGATGCTGGTCGCGATGACACTGATGCCGATCATCCATATGGAATAACGCACTAAAGTGACAATGGCATAACGCAATCCGTGATCCATGCGACTGTTGTTCAACAGCAACATTTCAACAAATCCGGGAAGATTTCGCGCGATCACCACGGTCACCATGATCATCACTAACGCGAACAGTAAATCTGCCGTCGTCAAGGGTGTCGCTTGCATAACACCATCGACTTCACGCATCACAGTCAATGGGAGTGCATAATCTAAGCTACTGCGAAGCGCGGGGAAAAAGTCCTGCCAAATCATCCATAGGCCAATCATGGCAACGACTAGCACTCCTGTCGTCAACAACCGATTGGCTTGCTGGCTCACCAAGTCAACATCGGCGAATTGCTCTTCTATTTTGATTTCAGGCTCTTGCGCAATGTCC
>RFGJ01000160.1 GCA_003696665.1 Gammaproteobacteria bacterium
AACGGCAATTATTCGCTGATGGTTCCAGCCAGCACGGACATGTTCATTCGTGTCAAGGCAGAAATGGTGCAAACCGGTACGCCGGCATGGGATGTTCGGGTGGTGGACAATACCAATGGACAGGCGCTGTATGTGTTGGACAGTAAAGTCTTTAATTCGGGAAGTGGGGCAGTCCAAAATCTGCATGCCAGCTCGGGCTGGGGTGGCTCAGGTTACACGAGCCCCCGTGAGGCCGCGCCGTTTGCGGTATTGTATGATGCGTACATCGCGATACAGAAAATTTTGACCGCCGACCCCAATGTGGTGCTCCCACCGCTTAAGATGAACTGGAGTGTCAATAACGTGGCGTCAAATGGAGACGTGACCCAAGGTCAGATTGGGACTTCTCACTACAACAGCGCCTCGCAGGAGCTGTTTATTCTTGGGCATGAGAATAGCGACACCGATGAATATGACAATCATGTGATCATTCATGAATGGGGACACTACTTTGAGGATGTGATGTCCAGATCCGACTCTATCGGTGGCGCCCATGGTGGTAATGACCGATTAGATCCTCGAGTGGCCTTTGGCGAAGGATGGGGCAATGGCTGGTCGGCCATTGCCACTGATGATCCGGTCTACTTTGATACCATGGGCAATCAGCAATCGTCGGGCTTTCACTTTAATGTTGAAACGGATGATGGCGGGACGCAGCCGGGATGGTTTAGTGAATCGACGGTGCAGGCATTGTTGTGGGATTTCTATGACGATGCCGACGATGGCGCGGATAATGTGAGCCTTGGGTTTGCCCCGATCTATCAGGTGATGAGAGGAGCACAAAAAGACACCTTGGCGCTGACGTCCATTTTCAGCTTTGCGTCAGCGCTAAAAGCCGAACAAAGTGCTGCGGCGTCGGCGATTACGGCCTTGCTGAATGACCGGGGCGTTTTTGGTAGCGATGAGTGGGGCACGGGAGAGACGAATGATGCAGGCAATACACAAGATGTGTTGCCTGTTTATACTCCGCTCGTCATTGGCACAGCGACCACTTTGTGCAGTACCAATGCGTTTAAGTCGAGTAACACAGGGGCGTACAACAAGCTGTCTGTACGACGTTTTGCGCGTCTTGATGTCTCGTCCACTGGCACCTATCAGATCTCGGTCACGGGGCCGGCGGGGAGTGACCCAGATGTGTATATCTTTTATAAAGGACAATTGGTTGCCAAGGGGGACAGTTCCAATGCTGGCAGTGAAACCGTGTCGGCCACGTTGTCGGCGGGT
>RFGJ01000161.1 GCA_003696665.1 Gammaproteobacteria bacterium
ATTCAGCAGCTGGACTGCTCTGTAAGAGTCCCTTCAGGAGCACTTGAAGAACAGTAAAGGGGGGAAGGGTGACCTTCCCTCCTTTGTCTTTTTCTGATGTCTATTCGCCCTTTTTTCAGAATTCTCCTTGTTGTTTTTCTCGTCTTGGGGGTTTTCTATCCCTCTCTCTTTGCTGAGCCTCTTTCTCTTGACGACACCAATCAGCTTATGGCTGTCTTTCATATGTCTTGGAGAGACGTTCCGGGGCTGTTTTTCTCTCGTGGCGGGCTCTATTATTATCGTCCACTCGTTATCCTTAGCTTTTTCCTGAATGATCAGTTTTGGGGATTGTCCTACCCATTTCTGCATCTGGGGAACATCCTTTTTCACCTAGGCACAGGGGTGTTGATGTGGCTGCTCCTGCGCAGGCTGATTTCGGATCGCAACTCATGGCTGCCGGAATTGACAAGCCTTTTTTTTCTGTTGCATCCCCTTGTAACCGAGCCGGTCAACTGGATTTCAGGCCGCACGGATCTGCTTGCAGGGCTGTTTGTTGCCGCAGCCTTTTTCGTCGCTCATGCCGATGAGTTCAAGGCGCGTCACGGGCGCGGTTTTGGGCTCGGCTTCTGTTTGCTTCTGGGGGGCATGGCAAAAGAGACGGCTTTGATGGCCGTATTTGTTCTTTTTGTGTCTGCATTTTGGCCGGGTTCTCCTTTCTATGAATCATGGCGAGCACACAGGCGATCGTTGTGCTTCTGGTTGGCGAGTGCGGTGGGGGTATATCTGATGCTGCGCACCGGTGGTTCCCTGGTAAGGGATGCTGGTTTGGTCTCTGCTGTTGCCGGTGCGCATGATGCTGCCCAGATCTCCCTGTTTAACAAGCTGGCGGGGGCGGTGAGAGCTCTGGGGTTCTACAGTCGAAAACTGGTGTGGCCGTTCCCTTTGAATCTGGCGATTGTCGAGATTCAGCGCAATATTTGCTTTATCTTCGGCTTGATCGCTGCTGGCGGACTTTTGGTTCTCGTGGCTATTCGGCGTGGTGTCGCGGGTTTTTGGGTCTTTTCCGCGTTCCTGTTTTTGGCCCCGGCTCTATTGGTTGGGGTTCAAAAAATGGCGTGGACACCACTGGCGGAGCGGTATCTTTATCTGCCGCTATTCTGCCTTAGCCTGGCTCTTTTTTCCGTGCTGGAGAACAAAAGACTTCTTTGGCAGAAATGTTTGGCGGTTTTGTTGCTTCCCATGGCCGTCATCAGCGTTCAACGCACTTATGTTTGGCAGAGC
>RFGJ01000162.1 GCA_003696665.1 Gammaproteobacteria bacterium
CGTTTCCCACACCTGCGCCTTCATCACCTCATCGCCAAGGCCGCCGATTTCCTGACCCAATTCGAGGAATCGTCCCTGATTGAACTCGATGTATTCAGCCCCGGGCGTGCAATCGATGTTTTGCACGATGTACCCATTCCGGTACATGTCGATTTCGCCAGATTTCACAAACAAGTCATCCCCTTGCTTGACCCATAATTTGGCCTTCTTTGGGCCATTCGATCCCTTCTTATGTATCTCCACTTGCGCCTTGATACCGTTTTTGTTGTCGGTTTTGAGCAGTTTCACATAGGCATCGTTGAAACTGTCATCGGAGCGGATGGAAGCGACCTCAATCCGCTTCACCAGACGCAGATCGTAGGCGCGAATTGGATCAAGCCGATACAGCAGGTTGTACGGGTTTCGATGTGTAGCGCTGTATCGCAGGGTGGCAGCAGGGTTCAGGTTGGCGATAGCTCGCCTGGACTTCTCCGTATTGTCCACGCTTTGCGGCTCATCGATAATCACAAAGGGATTCGTTGCCTGAATGAACTCGATCGGCCTGCGGCCAGACATGCGATCATTTTCCCGGTTGATGACATTGAGCTTCTTCAGTTCATCCTCGGTCATCTCTTCCAAGGGCTTGTCCGCCACGTCCTTCTGGAAAGACTGGATATTGATGATCATGATTTGAATCTGGTTACTGGTGGCGAACTGACGCACCTTGCCCAGCCGTTTGGAGTCGTAAACAAAATAATCGAAGGGCACATTGTCATACAGTGTTTTGAAATGCTCCTGCATCATGTCGATGCTTTTGAGCACACCCTCGCGTATGGCCACGCTTGGAACAACGATGATGAATTTCTTGAAGCCGTAAGTCTTGCTCAACTCGAAGATAGTGCGCAAATACACATAGGTTTTGCCTGTACCGGTCTCCATCTCCACCGAGAAATTCATGCCTTGCAAAGCAGGAACCTTCTCGATGTTGTTGGCTTCTTGAATCTTTTGGACGTTGGCAAGGATCTCATCTTCGGGCAGCACGATGTTGTTGCCTACACCAAGCTCGGACTGGAACAGCCCTCCGGCAGCCGAAGTCAGGCTCAGCTCAAAATCGGTCTGGGCAATCGGCTGGCCATCGAATACACCCAAGATGGCGTCTATAGCTTCGCGCTGATATTCAAGCGATGGGTCGAACTTGAGCTTCATGTTGACTGTTTCCTACTCGATGGCCGGAAAAATTTGATCTGGTGTGATAACTGCGGCGATGATTTCAGCGACTACTGCCTCTTCAAGGGCTTCGATACTCGCTGTGTTATATATACCACTATGAGACTCATCATGAGGAACGTCAGGCTCATGGAGCACTTCAATAGTCTTGCCCTGAGATTCCGTTGCTACCGCGTCACACATCACACCCACTTGGGCAACAGCAAATCGGGCGCTTTTTCTTAGTTCAAATCCTTTTCTTTTGAATGCTTTACGAGTCTCTTCCAGATTCTCTTCGGAACTCTCTTTCCCCCAGAAGTCAAGCCAACTTACAGACAGATATGATTCATTTGGTCTGAGTTTAAAGGCATTGCTACTTACTCGCCCATCTTCTTGTATCCAAGAACCCTTACAGTGTCGGGCAATGTCATCGCTATCGGGAATCACATCACCTTTCAAAGCTATCAGCCTCTCTGAAACACAAAATCGATCCGGTAAGGCGAAATTTGTTCAAGCAACTGATCCCTTGTTGTCAGAGCAGAGACGCGAATAACATGTCCTGGATGCAGTCGGTTTGGCGTAAACAGCACGTAGCGAATACTGGTCTTGCCTGTAAAGTCGATCGACAGCAGCTTATTTGACGATTTGCTCCAAACTGCGTGAATGTCCCCCTCAGATGTCAATGTAACTTGCGGATACGCTAGGCTGGGGTTCTGTTCCATGAACAGATAAAATGAGAATATGGAATCCGTGGATAGAGGCATCTCCTCCGGCAACTCTTCTTCTCGCAATTCATACAAATAACGAAGACGCTTTGCCAGCCTGGATGCATACGGAATATCCAAGTTCTCAAAAAGATCGATAATCTCCTGTGCCGATAATGATGGATCGAAGGTCTGGTGAATCCATGAAGTTGAATCGGCTATTACATTGAAATTTTTTCTTCCGCTTTTCCGGATCCAATCAAAGTCTTTAGAAAGGCTTTCGAAAATCTGAAATTCCCCCTTGAACTCTCCACTACCAAGTGAAACAAACTTGTTACGCAAGTAACTTATGATATACGGGGCAACCGTTTGTTCTTCGTGCCATGATACTGACGGAACACCTGTGGACAGATGTGAATTGACAGCCATATCTGCAATAACATGCTGGTATTTATCCATGCCCCTTGATAATAAAGCATTAGACATGATTACCTCCCAGCTTGGCCAAAATAGAGTTAAAATCGCTCCAATCATTTGGAAGCAACCCAAAGCACGAATCCAGCTGCCTAGCGGCAGGGTATTCTTTGCAGTCTCGGTGATAATTTCCAAATACCATGATGCCTGTCTTTTGGGTAACCGATCCATCAGAGGGATCCATAGTGTTAACCACAGCACTCTCAACCGTTATCAGCTTCTTTCCATTTTCCATTGGATGGGCGAACTTGAAGCCAATCCCGTGCAAGTCATCCGAAGATTCAAGCCAAATGCCGGGCTTCAGGTATTGGGACTTGATCGCCTGATCCGGATCTTCTATCTCATAAAAAACACGAAAGTTAATTCCGACTGCGGAGTAGCGGATGTGCGGCAATACTTCGACATATTTCCTAGCTACTTTCAGTGCGGGTGAATTCGGAATGTTTAAGTCTCCTGATCCATCAACAATATTCAACCTGTTTGGATCAACCGTGATCGACAAATTGTTGTCATATGCAACCTTAGAAAAAGCTGGGGTGGATATTGCGTCGCCTATCCGGCGCCATTCCTTATCCACAATCTCATTTATCATGAGAAAGTCAGGGTTAATAATTGACGGATTGTGATCGTTTGCAACTATTACTATAGAGAATTCCAGAAGGCGATACGCCATCTCCGAATTCTGAGCGTCTTCAGTAGGACTCATATTCACAAACCCCAATACTATTAGTGTTGCAAGTCAATTAGCAGATTCTCGAAATGTACACATGTTACACCGTCATGAACACAATTTCGGATTCCTTGGATGAGGCGCGAGCCTTGAAGGTTTGCACGGCATTGGTCTTGAGCTGGTCGTTGCCGGC
>RFGJ01000163.1 GCA_003696665.1 Gammaproteobacteria bacterium
CCAAACCAGCCACCGCTTCATATATTCCTCCTGCCCTTCCTGTTTTTAATCAATTTATTAATTCAGAATTCGTGGCGTCACAAATATAAGAAGTTCTCTTTTTTTGTTGGATTTTGTTTGTGATTTGAAAAGATTTCCGAAAAGCGGGATCTTCTTAAAAAATGGCACACCGGAATCACTAACCCGATCATCTTCTACAAAAATCCCGCCAATAACTGTCGTTTCACCATCTCGGACAAGGACTTTTGTTTCCGCTTTTTTCTCGTCGATGGCAATGGCATCCCCCACCCCTGTGGGCACTGTTGCGCCCACAGAGCTGTTGGAAGCGACAATCTTCAGAATGATGGTGTCATCCGGATTGATGGTAGGTGTCACCTCAAGTTTCAACTCTGCGTTTTCAAATTTCGTCTCCGTCCCCTGGTCACTTACCGATTGGTAGGGGATTTTGGTCCCCTGACTGATCATGGCGGCTTCCCCATTCAGGGTGGCAATCCTTGGCTGACTGACCACTTTGCCATAACCGGCTGTTTCAAGAGCCGAAATCCTCAGATCCAGCACGGATTTGTCAATTCCAAGGCGGCCAAAGGTAAAACTGGTACCCAAACCCGACGCAGACCCCGTTGCGATGCTGGTCGGGGAGATCACAAAACTGCCGCCAGCACCCAGCTCTCCGCTGGAAAGATTGGGGAACTCCCTGTTGGGATTTTCTGTGTAGGAGTATCCCCACTTGACCCCAAGATCGCGGGCGAAGTTGGAGTTGGCTTCGACAATGCGCGCATCGATCAAAACCTGGCGCTCCGGGGTGTCCAGAATTTTGACCAATTGACGAATTTGATCGATGGCAGCCGGGACATCGGTGACGATGATCTGCTTGTTGCGGGCATCCTGAGTGATTTTCCCCCGGGCTGTCAACAATTCTCCCGCAGGGCCGGCCACATTGGCCACATCGGTATGGCTGACCATAATCACCTCGGTGACAAGATCTTCCAGCTTTTCCTTGGTGCGTTTGGCGGTCAGCTTGGCTTCCTCCATCGAACGGATCCGG
>RFGJ01000164.1 GCA_003696665.1 Gammaproteobacteria bacterium
AGGTGTGGACCCTGGGGACGACGGCGGGGGCGAACGCGCTGGAGGCGCGCATCGGCGCGGGTGCGAGCGTGACGTTTGCGGCGACGGGCGTGGCGGGTGCGGGTGCGAGCGTGACGCTTTCTCCGGCGAGCAAGAACGTGACGGTGGGGACGACGGACACGGTGGTGGTGACGGTACGGGATGCGTACGGCAACGCGGTGAGCGGGGAGCGGGTGGACGTGTTCATCCACGACCCGGCGGGCGGGGTGCTGGGGTCGAACCCGGCGGATCCGAACCCGACGACGACGGTGACTCCGACGGCGCGGTACGGGACGACGGACGGGTCGGGGCGGATCACGGTTCTGTACACGGCACCTTCGAGCGCGGGGGTTGCGGACAGCGTGGATGCGTTCACGGCGGGCGTGGGTGCGGCGAGCGTGACGGACGCGGTGTACACGAGCGTGGCGAGCGGGGCGACGGATCTTCGGGTGAGCCTGAGCGCATCGAGCGTGGCGGCGGGCTCGACGTTCGTGGCGACGATCGAGGCGGTGGACGGCAACGGGAACCGGGACGGGACGAGCGCGGCGGTGGTGAGCCTGGGTTCGAGCGGCGGGGGGATGGCGTTCAGCCTGACGGACTTCGGCGCGCCGGTGACGAGCGTGACGCTGAGCGGGGGCGTGGCGGTGGTGTACGTGCGGGGCACGGTGGCGGGCAGCTGGACGGTGGACGTGAGCGCGACGGGCCTGGGGGGCGACAGCGCGCCGGTGACGATCCGGGACGCGGGAGTGGTGTCGTCGTACGAGGTGAGCGCGCCGTCGAGCGTGGTGGCGGGTGCGCTGTTCGGGGTGAGTGTGACGGCGCGGGATGCGTACGGCAACCGGGTGGCGGGTGCGAACGGGACGGTGAGCGTGGCGGCGGTGCTGGCGTCGGACAGCACGCAGGCGGCGAGTGCGACGCTGCCGGTGACGAGCGCGACGCTTACGGGCGGGCAGGTGGTGGTGTCGGAGACGTACGGGGTGTCGGAGGCGATCCGGGTGCGGGTGAGCGACGGGACGG